>CAYLWK010000124.1:0-6016 GCA_964387255.1 uncultured Oligoflexia bacterium | reverse complement strand
TTTTTATTCGGTGAGAACCCGTCAAAAAACCAAAAATCTATCTTTTCATGAAGCGTGTCTAAACGCTCAAATGCATCTCCAAAAAAAACTTCGAGCTGGATGGTTTGGTCGTGATTACTCCATAAAAACTCTGAGCCAGATGTATCCCAACCAGACACCCACTCAAAATCCTTCAAGTCAAATGTATCCTTCCAGCGTTGATAAAATAAGGCGAGTTGATCCCGAGTTAAGGGATGCTTTTCAAAACTGATAAACTTTACCGGGATCGCCTCCCTACGCCATTCACGTAAGGTTTGTACTAAAGTCGTAAAATTAAGCCCAGTTCCAAACCCCAGCTCACCCACCCTGATCAACTTCCGAGACTCTTGGGCTTTATTTTGATCTCGTAAAGCAGATGCTAACCCACTTGCTTCAATGAACACGTTCCTTGATTCATCATTTCCACTGCCAGGAAGAAAATAGACATCGTTATAATGCTCGGATTTTGGTGTTTTGGAATCGATCCAAGTGAGTTTCATGGTGTCGACAATTCAACAAACTCCTTGAAAAAAGTCCACTCCCATCACCCTGAAAAGGAAAATTGCCCATTTTCGTCACCTTCACAATTTTGTTTGAACCTTGGACAGCCCTAATAGCAAATTAGCCAATTAAAACAATGGCTTAATATCGGCCTGATTTTTGCTTTTATATAAAGGTAGGGGAAAATTAAATGAACGGGGACAAGAAATCACTCATCCAGAGTTTTCTACTTCTTAGCGTGATGGCTTTTATTGTCTTGGCATGCTCGGGCAAAAATCAATTTGCGTTTGTACAAAAATCGAAAATTGAGTCATTTAGCCGTCTCGGTGAAGGGCTACAAACTCGAATCGTTTTTTTAGTGGATTCTTCCATTTCGATGGCCTCTGTTTACGAGAAAATCCAAGATGGATTTCCAGGGTTTGTGAACAACTACCTCTCCTCGAGTGCTCCAGATCCATCTAAAATCTTACAAGATACTTGCATTAGTTTTGTTCCCTTAGACTTTTTTATGAATTCTGTTCAGTACGGACTCGATCGAATCCCTGATCAAGACTACGATCTCGTTGAACCGCTTTGTACCATTGACCCAGTCAGTGGACGACGACTTCCTGATGCCCAAATCGCTTCAGAATTTCAATCCAAGCTTACACAAGCCCTAAGCAACCTAAAAGGCTCTTTTGTGACTCGGGCCATGCAAAGCTGGCTTTGGTTTATTCAAAAAATGTATCGAAGTGACGAACCTAAATACCTAGGAAAAGATGCGGCGCTTTACTACCTGCTCATCACTGACAGTGAAGACGACTCATCGGCTAAGCCTCTACCAGAAAAACATTCCTATGTTGACTCGTGGCCAATTCGATCTTTCTTTAAAGTTGGAACTCGAGGCACTTTAGTTCCGAGAGTTGGCTTTAATCCTCGCGGGAATATCACGATCAATGAATACGTCTATTTTAATGTCATTGGGTTTGAGGAAGATTTACAAAATGTGCCGTCAAAGTACTTAAAAGGAAGTCCCCAAGACTATAAAGATGCCTTAGATTTTGCTCATCATCAATACAATGGAAAAAACCAGTCATCAAAACAAGGTTACGCGCTTCACTTAATTGTTCCAAGTAATGACGACACCGTGCCACAGCTTCGAAAGATGGGCGCATGCGAAGGCGTCGTCTTAAACGGAAACAGTCCGGTTGAACGTTACTCTTGGAATGAAATCAATCGAGCTGGAGCCCCCGATGGAACTGAAATAAACCAGTTTGTTTCCCGTCCGAATAAATTGATTGAACTTCAGCGCTTGATCAAAAACGATTCTCATAATGAACTTGGGGAATTTTCTCGAGTGGATGATGTTTGTGATTTTGATGCTTCCATCTCTTTAGAGCACGTGGGCGATCGATTGAGCCAGCTCAGTAATTTCGTGATCCTAAGTAGCGAACCGGATGTCAACAGACCCATCACCGTTACCTTTTATGATCGTCTGGGAGAATTCATTGAAAGCTTTCCAGTCAATAGCTCAAATGGGTATGCGTTCATCGCTCCAGATGAGCCAGAAAAAATTGTATTTGAACGTCAAGCACTCAGCCTCTCTCCATCACGTGTTGAAGTGGAATACTACCAAAAGTTGGGAGATTGAAAATGATGAGATTCATTCAAAACCAAACTTCCATGACCAAAAAAGCAGCACAAGCGACGCGAAACCCTTTGTTTCTTGCTCTTGGCGTGACACTGAGCTTAGTGCTGAGCGGCTGTCTTGTAAAAACACGAGAGAAGCGAAATTCCGTTGAAAATGGCTCTTTTGAGCGAAATCTTCCGACCATTCGGAAAAATGCCACTGCTGATACGCCTTCAGCAATTCTTTTGGGAGGCAGTTATGTCCGAAACTTCCCTACAAGTCCAAGAGCAAACCGAATGCGTGACATGATTCGTTTAATTGGGAGTGATTATTATCCGAGTTATGGCGACCGTGGAATGTATCCTCCGCTATTTCATGTCGGCGCGCTCACTCAGTTAAGTACTGAAGGCCAGTATTCAGAGGCTAGAACTCGTTTACGAGATCTTTTTGGAAACAGCCCCTCAAATCCATTGGGATGGAACTTTAAGACGTTCTTTATTGATGTTCCAGGTCATAAAGATCAAAATTTCATGGAGTATTGTCAGCATTATGAACGATTTGATGAAACCACTTGTCAAGCCATAGGAGCGCACAGTCCATTTCGTCGAATCGCTGTGCTTGAGGCCATGCTTTTGCTTCACAATGTTGAAGTGATTCTCGTGAATACCGTGGCAGACACGTTTGGAGCAAAAGTCACGGAATCGACCCAACTGGCTTTGGAGAATGAAATTGACCGAATTCGTGGCATCCGAGGTGAGGGTAATTTCCGCGTGATTTTAATGAGCCAAGAGAATCTTTTAAACAGTAATAATAGTAGCTTTGTGAATACTGCGACAGCTGACTGGTTTGAAAACTTTATTAATGAGAATGAAGAAGTCATCTTGCTCGTTCATAACTCCGAAAGTCAAAGCTCGAGTAATGCTATCATTGAACGATCCCGCTTCACGACCCTGTCTGGATCTACTCAAAGAAAATGCTTACAGGACTTCTATATTTTTGAACCTGCGGCAGTCGGGTACGAGACAGAAGATCCAAATAGTCAGTACGGATATGCAGAGCTTTTTGTGCACCGAGAGCTTTTCGCCATCCGAAATCAACGATTTGTTCAAGATTCCAGCCAGAATTGGCGGATCCAGCCAGGCACAAGCTATGAGCTCGATGTGCGGTTGAAAAAGGCCCTCCCAGGATCAACCTGCGATGACTGATTGAAACTCTGAACTTAATCAGTATTCTTAATATTAATTCTCAAGTAAAATTCCCAAACAGGAAACCCTAATTGACGGTGGAAATGTGTTCAAGAATAGTTTTGATGAGTCGACAAGCCTTCACTATTCAAAATTACTGTGATTGGGCAAATCGTGGAATTAGGTCAGCTCCAGCGGCTGTTCTTCTCCAGCGATCATTGGGCAACGTCATTCTTTCATTGCGAGTATAAGTAAAACGATGACTCTGGGGCCTTAAATCACAATTTTCTTCAGGCTGGCAAAGATTCTGTACATGGGAAATCATATCACTACTTATGGTATCCTCAGTTTTGGCAATGAAATGAATATTTTCCATCTGCCAAAATCGTTCTATCGTGTCTAAGGCAGGGTGAGGTCCAATCAGAGCTGCCCCACCGTCATGAATCGTTATCATTTCGCAGTTTCTAAAATAAGTATAATTTTGATCAATAAATGGAAGGCTGGCCGCCCCGACAGTTGCAAAAAAATCATTTAAACCAAATTGTTCACGCATCATCACAACATTTTCGACGAAGAAGTAATTCGTTTGAGCCATTCGAATTACTTTATGCCTTCCAGAGGCAAAGGTAGAATCTTTAATAATGATATTGTTTCCAACAGTAGTTCTGAAAGCCCAACTATTGTGATGATTCGGATCGGAAGTAAAAATATTGGTATTCAAAACTGCTACATTATCACCATTAATAATCGGTCCACCACCACCCGTGATAAAAGTTGAGTCTAAAATGGTGAGTCTATTGATTTGATTCATATCAAAACTTGCACCCACTATTCTTCTTAAAACAATATCAGTAGCACCATTACCTTCTTGTCTTCCTCCAATTAAGATCATTCCCTCGACTCTAAGATTAATAACTTCAATTCTTGATGTAATCCCTGGGTTCTGAGTGAAGTTATTGTTATCCATGCGAAGTGCTCCGCGAACAACTGATCCATCTCCAAACACAAAACGACAGTCAGTTTGACCAGAAAGGGTCAGTTGATCCAATACGGTTCCCGCTGGAACATTGATCTCTAATCCTCCACCCGATCTTGCACATTCTCTTTCGATATCAAATCGGCTTGACAAAGTGACTGACCTGGAAATTCTTGGCAATTCACTAACTTGAAAAGGACCCAGCTCTCCGCCTCCCCCATTGGGCAGTGCTGCTAAATCTAAAGATGGGTAAAGGGGATGTAAATTAGATCCGGAACCACCGCTGCTATTATTCCCTGGACCTCCTCCTTCTGTTCCATTCTTTGGTTTGGAGTTTTGATCACTCAATTGAAGTTTGATGACGTCAGGCTGAATACAGCCAGCAGAGACAAGTGACCACCAGACTGTTAGTATGGCAGTCTTTTCTCTAATTCCAATAAATTTGATTCTATTCAAGATTTGAACCCGCCCCTTCTTTAGAATAAGGTTCCATTCGAACTATTTGAATGTGTCAAATTTGATCACGCTGATTCCAAGTTCTATGACCATCTGACAAGGAGAATCTGAGCGGGGACTGGCAGAAAGGTACTGTGATGGGTCAGTTGAATAGATAGCGAAAAAATGCACTAGGAACCTTTTTTAAAATCCGATTTGAAAAATGATTTTCTAGTCAATCATTAATCTGAAAATCAATCCATGAGAGTCGCCATTGCTCAGAGAGCTTGGACTTTAGGTCTAGGTCTGAGATTCCTTCACCACCCTTATTTTTCGAGGGGGCCTTACTCTTAACCGGTGCGATTTGCGGGTAGCTTGTTTTGCCGGAGGAAGACTCTTGAATGACTTCGGCTGGAGTGCGAGCGCCCTCCTCAAAAAGAGCTACTTTACTACTCGATCGAAGTTGCGATAAAGCTGCAAGAACAAACGCAATGGTGACCATCAAGGTCCAAAGGGTTTGAGCCTGTCCAGCAGTGGTTCTCTCCCGAGAGGGGCGGTATTTACGCTTCGTCGCCTGTTTCGGCTTACGTGTGTTCACCACTTTGCGTCGGACCTGGCTTTTGAACTTCAATGCGACCTATCCTTTTCAATGAATGAGGTGGTTTCGATAATTGAGTTGAGAAGCCTTGTTTCACTTACCATCGCTGAAAGCTTCTTCTTCTATCCTATCGGAAACAAAGGGAGTTTCACAATGCGTCTTTTTTGACACTTTTGGTTTTTTTATTGAAATATCTCGAGATTTTCAAAAAACCTAAAAAATCCCCGTAAAAACCGCATTTTTTCAAATAAATTCTCGACTTGCCTTACTGAAAGTGGAAATGGTACATGTCTTGGGATAATCAAAAAGACGAGAGAAAGACTAAGCCTTAAAAAGATCGGGGTGGTCTAGCTCGACTCAACCGAGCACCCGTAGCTCAACTGGATAGAGCACCAGACTTCGGATCTGGGGGTTTCAGGTTCGAATCCTGACGGGTGCACCATTAAATCACACAACTACTGTAAGTGATTGTTATTATTTATTAAACTTAATGTTTTACACCCTATATTTCTACCTATAAAGAATATATTCGTATATAAGCGAATAATTTAAAATTAATATTCGTATTTATACGATTAATTATGATAAAATTTTTCGTATAAACACGAAGGAATAGTCATGGACAAGCTCAGTTTTAGACAAGCGAATAGAAGAATAGAAGCGCTCAGAAACGCGCTCAAAAATTCAACGGTTAA
>CAYLWK010000123.1:0-2767 GCA_964387255.1 uncultured Oligoflexia bacterium | reverse complement strand
CATGCTGTGTCCTACGGTGTGTCCTGCAGAATGCATTCATATCGAGGCGGGTGAGCGACCGGACAAAGAAAAATATCCTATCAAGTTTGAAGTGGATGTTTTGCGGTGTTGTTTTTGTGGAATGTGTGAGGAAGCGTGTCCGAAAGATGCCATTAAGCTCAGCACGATCTATGAGATGAGTCAAAGTGATCGAACTGTCTACGATAAAGAGTTTTTACTTGAACAAAGAGGATATAAATAGCGCCTTTGATGGAATGACTTCATTGGGCTAGAGGAGAAAAAAGTGACGGCTGAGATTTCCCCATTGTTTTTCTATTTATTTGGCGGCGTGGCCATTGCGTGTGCCATGATGGTGGTTTTAATGAAAAACCCTGTCACAAGTGCTTTTAATCTTGTTTTGGTGTTTTTTGCTCTTTCCGCAATCTATGCTTTAATGGGAGCGCACTTGATTGCAGCCTTACAGATCTTAGTTTACGCAGGAGCAGTCATGGTCTTATTTGTCTTTGTGATCATGCTTTTAAATGCCTCTGACCCATCGTTTGATTTGAAGCGCTCACCGCTTATGATTAAAATTTTAGCACCTTTAGCAGGGTTAGGGATTTTTGCCTTCTTAGTTCGTGTTTTTAAGGAGTCAGATTTTCTAGTGCAATCATCGTTTTATACGCCTGAGATGGTTGAAGCGATGGGTGGAAATTCACGTGTCATTGCTCGACTGATGTTTTCTGAATACATTCTGCCGTTTGAGGCCACTTCGTTATTGTTATTGGCTGCGATCGTGGGCACTGTGGCAATTGCGATGAGAAAAAAGCCAGAAAAGCAGAAATCGGCCCAATTGAATAAAGAAGGGGTGTCAGGATGATTGCTGCAGTAGAACCATGGGTAGTTTTAACATTAGCAGCGGCACTTTTTCTAATCGGACTGGTGGGGCTCATCGTTCGTCGAAATTTGCTTGTGATTCTTATGTGTATCGAGTTGATGTTGAATGCCGTTAATCTTACCTTTGTGACATTTGCTCAGGCTCAATCCGACATGGGTGGGCAAATGGCAACATTTTTTATCATTGTAGTTGCTGCGGCTGAATCTGCTGTGGGCTTGGGTCTTTTAATTGCCATGTTTAGAACCTTAAGAAGTGTCAATACTGACGATTTGCGGTTGCTTCGGGAGTAAGAAAGAAATGATTGGTTGGCTTGTAGGATTTCCCTTATTAGGTTTTTTAGTGAATGGGCTTTGGTATGCGTTTGGGCAGATGTCCAAAGGTCAAAAGGCAGCAAGTGCGAAGATAACAGGAGTTATTGGTTCTTTTTTCATTTTCCTGAGTTTTATTCTTTCCCTAATTTTGTTTTTTAATTTGCAGCAATTGCCCGAGTCGTCACGTTTTATTGAGCAGACGCTTTTTTCGTGGATGCAGTTTCAGGGGTTTAACTTAGATTTTGCGTTTCGTGTGGATGCGCTTTCATCACTTTTTCTTTTAGTCATTACAGGTGTTGGCACGTTGATCCATGTATATTCTATTGGATACATGTCTCATGATGAGGCTCCAGGGAAATATTTCGCTTATTTAAATCTTTTTTGTGCATCAATGTTGACACTTGTTTTGGGAGCCTCTCTTCCAATCACATTTTTAGGTTGGGAAGGAGTGGGGCTTTGCAGTTATCTATTAATTGGATTTTGGTATGTCGACGATGAGAAGGCTAGTGCTGGGAAAAAGGCATTTATTGTCAATCGAATTGGAGACCTCGGTTTTCTAATTGGGGTATTCATACTGTTTAGTTTGTTTGGGACTCTGAGTTACACCGGGATTGAGCAAAGTGTGAGTCAGTTATCTTTTTTAGGGATGACGGATCACATTCAGTGGTGGATTTCTGCTGCTTGTTTGGCTCTATTTGTTGGGTGCACAGGGAAATCAGCACAGATTCCTCTATATGTGTGGCTGCCAGATGCAATGGCGGGCCCGACTCCTGTTTCGGCATTGATTCACGCTGCCACCATGGTGACTTCAGGTGTGTATTTAGTTTCTCGTCTAGGCTTTTTATTTTTACTTTCTCCGATAGCCATGGAAGTCATGGCTTGGGTGGGAGCGCTGACTGCTTTCTTTGCTGCGACCATTGCAATTGTTCAAACTGATATTAAGAAGGTTCTTGCATATTCTACGGTTTCTCAGCTTGGATATATGTTTTTAGCTTGTGGTGTCGGTGCTTTTTCCACGGGTGTTTTTCATGTGATCACTCATGCTTTTTTTAAAGCGCTTTTATTTTTGGGTGCAGGTAGTGTGATTCATGGGTTGCATGAGGAGCAGAATATTGAAAAAATGGGGGGTCTCAAGTCGCAAATGCCACAGACTTTTTTAGTCTTTGTGGTGGGTTGGCTTGCGATTTGCGGTATTCCTCCATTTTCAGGTTTCTTTTCAAAAGATGAGGTGCTTTGGAAAGCCTTTAGCACCGAGTTTGGGTCGTCTTGGCTTTGGGTGATTGGTGCGTTGGCAGCCATTATGACAGCTTTTTACATGACTCGTTTAGTGGTTTTGACCTTTTTTGGAGAATTTCGAGGGAGCCAGAAGGCACATGAATCTCCTTCAGTGATGGTGTATCCGCTTTATGGATTAGCCGCATTGAGTCTTTTAGGTGGATTTATTGGCATTCCTCACTTCAGTTGGCTAGAGCATTGGCTTTCCCCTTTGGTTCCTGCTGCAGCACATAATGAAAGTGTTGCACATTCTGTGGAATGGGGTCTGATGGCATTGAGTGTGGCGGGTGCTGCGCTTGGAATT
>CAYLWK010000122.1:0-3752 GCA_964387255.1 uncultured Oligoflexia bacterium | reverse complement strand
TCTATTACCTGTACCACCACCTGCATCAATCTTAGACCTTCGACAAACCAACACCGATGAGATTTGGGAATTTCATCCAGTAGAAAAAGTCGCTTCTTATCACGCACCTGTGGTTGGCAGCAATGCCTGGGTTGTGGGAGGTGAAAAGACGACGACTGGAAAGCCCATTCTGGCTGGTGACCCGCATCTCAGCATGAACATTCCAATCATCTGGTATCGAGCGCAACTTGTCACTCCTGATCAGACGGTGACTGGAGTCTCACTTCCAGGGATACCAGGCATTGTGATTGGACACACCAAAACGATTGCTTGGTCTATCACGAACGCTTATACGGACGCCCTTGATTTAGTCGAACTGACCGAACAAGACCCTGTGACGGATAAAACAGTAATTTTCGAAATCAGCGGCGGAAGCGCAATCAAGGAAACATTTTCAACTTCCAGTTATGGCCCGGTCTTCACTGAAGCCAATGGCAAACGCTATGCTTTACAATGGGCTGCAAGAGATCCAGATGTCCTGAGTCGAGTTAGTGCTCGGCCTCTGAACGAAGCAAAAACGATTCGTGAGTTTCAAGAGGCGACTCGTCAGTGGCATGGACCTTTGTTGAATTTTATATTTGCCTCTAGCGATGGTTCCATTGGTTGGCAGCTTGCGGGAAAAGTTCCTAAACGCGTGGGTTTTGAAGGAAGAGTCGCTCATCCAAGAAATAAGTCATTCTTTTGGGATGGCTATCTTCCAGCCGATGAAATGCCTGGAAAACTCAATCCATCGTCTAGCATTTTAGTCACGGCTAACCAACGAGAAACCCCAGTGGAGGACGATTCGCTAAAACTTTCTCGCTTTACAAATAATCCTTCAAGTAACTCAAGGGCTTGGCGGATTAAAGAGCTTCTCACTTCACAGGAGAAATGGTCTCCAAAAGAGATGTTTAAAGTTCAGCTCGATAATTTTAATTATGAGTTGAGTTACTATCAAAATCTCTTTGAAATTGCCTATGCGAACCCTGAGGCGCTTTCTATGATGGATGAGGTTCAGTTGCGATGGTTGGATCAAATCATACGCTGGGTGAGACAATGGAATGGACGAGTCACTTTAAAGGATCCTGCCTACCCTTTGCTTCGGCAGTTTCGTGCAGTCTTGATTGCTACTTTTTTAGAACCAATTGCAGGAGTCAAAGCCTTTGAAGATCCATTGCTTGGAAAGAGAGAGTTTAGGCCTGCTTTTAAATGGTTTTTTGCATCATCTCCTCTGAATGGACTTTTGAAAAATCGTCCATTGCATCTTTTACATCCAAAATTCAAATCATACGATCACGCGATATTGCTCGGCATGTTAGACGCAGCAAACACTTTGACAGATGGAGACGAAGAGCGCTTAGAAACACTTGACTGGGGGGAGGTGAATCAAACGTTGATTTCTCATCCTTTTGGAAAAGTCCTGCCAGGTATTTTAGCAGAGCCATTCAAAGTTAAAGCTGTGCCGTTTGATGGAGATCACTGGGTACCTAAAGTGGGCACTGAGTGGAATGGTTTTTTTCATTCTGCCTCATTGCGATTGGTCACAAATTTAGCGGATTTAGAGGGTGATTCATGGGTTGAGTTTCCTGGTGGACAGTCTGGTCATTTTCAATCCCCAAACTTTTTAGATCAGTACGCTGATTGGCTAAATGATCAACCGCAGCCTTTGAGGCCCGGGAAACCTGAAGTGGTCGATGAGCTGGTTCCTGGAAAGACTGATTCAGACTGATCGATATAAAAAGTGAGTCATTTAAGGAAAGGTTCATCTCAGTCTTAGTTTGTATGGAAGATTGGTGAATTAAGATTGTCTTTCAGCTGGATCTTTTAAAAAAGCAGGGAGACGAGAGGAAAGCGCAAGAAAGTAAACCAGCGCACAAACCACATAGCCTGCTCCCACTAAAAAAGGTGTTGCTGGAGTGAACTCATAGTAAAGCCAGCCTGCTGTGATCGGTCCTAAAACCCGAGCCAGGCTACTGCCTGCTTGATAAAACCCCATCGTCACGCCCCTGAGCGTAGGGTCAACCTGATAGGTGGCAAGCGTGGTCATGTTCGGCTGCAGGACACCTCTTCCTGCTGCGAGGGCGCATAGTGAAGTCACCGAAAGCCAAAGAAACTGTGAGGAGAAGGCATACAAAACAAGTGCTACAATTGAAATCACAAGGCCTGTTTGTAACAGCGAGCGTTCTCCAAACTTGGCTACTAGGCGCCCAATCAGACCGCCTTGGATCAAAATCATGATCATTCCCATGGCGAACATAAGGTAGCCTGTGGATTCTGCATTGAATCCAAAAAAATCTCCCATATATACAGCAAACATTACTTCCATCTGAGTCAAAGCCAACGTGTACAGAAAAAACACCACAATCCCTACCTGAGACGGAAGGTGATTCATGACTTTAAAGAAGGTCTCGAATCGAAATTTTTTTTCATTTCGAAGTTTTTGTCGTTTTTCTTTTAATCCAGCAGGTTCCTTCAACCAGATCCATCCAAAGGTGAAATTTACAAGCGAAATACTAGCGGCAACATAGTTGGGAAGGGCAAAACCATCTTTTGATAAAAGCGCTCCGATTGCAGGTCCAATCGTGAATCCAACGCCCATCGCAGCACCGAGTAAGCCCATTGCTTTCGTTCGATGAGACGGTGAAATCGTGTCAGAAACATAGGCATATCCAGTTGCAATGTTTGCAGCAAAAGCTCCGGCGAGAGAACGCGTGATTAAAAGCTGAAGGTAAGAGTCAGCCAAGCCTAATAAGACATAGGCAATCGAGGAGCCAAAGATACAAATTAAAAGAATGGGACGCCGTCCAAAAAAGTCAGAAGCTCTCCCCCAGACGGGTGCGAGGGCAAACTGGAAAAAAGAAAAGCACCCCATGAGGACGCCAATTTCAAAGGCATTAGCTCCATATTTCTGAGCATAAAATGGGAGAATGGGAATGATCATCCCAAACCCAAGAAGATCCATCAATAACATCAGAAAAATCGTGGCAAATGCTCTTTTATTCATGATTGCCGAGCATAGCATTGAAAAATCGACCTCTCTAAGGCATAAATTCGGACACGATAAAAAAAACCCGTCCTTCAATGAAGGATGATAGGAGATGAAAAATGTCAGAAAACACGCTATCCAATCCAATTCAGGTGGGGCGAAAGGCTCCAAATTTTAGAGCAACTGCTTATGTGAATGGGGACTTTAAAGAAGTAGGTCTGGAAGATTATAAAGGCAAATGGGTTTGTCTATTTTTCTACCCGCTCGATTTCACGTTTGTTTGTCCAACGGAAATCCAAAGCTTTGCACAGAATCATTCTAAGTTTGCAGAAGCAGGGTGTGAAGTGCTTGCATGTAGTACTGATAGTGAATTTTCACATAAAAATTGGTACGAGCGTGATTTGAAGGAAGTTAAATTTCCGGTCCTCGCCGACACCGCTCTTCGAATTTCAAGAGACTACAATGTTTTGGTTGAAGAAAAAGGAGTGGCACTTCGAGGTACGTTTTTGATCGACCCAGAAGGAACCCTTCAATACGCTTCGGTGAATAACTTAGACGTGGGTCGTTCGGTGGATGAAGTCTATCGAACTCTCAAAGCATTTCAAAGCGGTGGTCTTTGTCCAGTCAACTGGAAACCTGGAGATAAAAATTTAGAAGTTTAATTTTTTTTGACTTTTAAAAACACAAAAGCGTCAGTGAGAATTGATCTTACTGACGCTTTTGTCATTTCAGGGGCTTTGCTTTTAGC
>CAYLWK010000121.1:0-3245 GCA_964387255.1 uncultured Oligoflexia bacterium | reverse complement strand
GGTCTCATGAGCTCGCCTGAGAAAAAAGGTGGAAGTATTTTCCGATTGAAAATCACCGTCAATTTTTATATACCTCGACCGAACTCATTAAAGACGATAATTTCAATCAAAAATGAGTGATAAGGATATACGAAATGGCAAATATTCGCTCGGCCGCAAAACGTGCCCGCCAATCAGAAGTCAAACGAGAACGAAACCGTGTTGTAAAATCAACTGTGAAAACAGCTATTAAACGGTTTTTAGACGCCATCGAGAAGAAAGACGCACAAGCTGCTGCTCATTCTCTTACTCGAGTCTCAAGTGCGCTTCAGAAAGCCGCAAGAAAGAAAAGAATTCCTCAACGAAGAGCGTCTCGTAAGCTCAGTCGACTCACGTTGATAGCAAAGAAGAATCTTCCTGAAGCACTGACGATCCAAGGAAAAGGTTCTTCGGCCTCTACTGCAGCTCAGTCGTGACAGCAAAATCCTAACTTCAAATAGCTTGAAAGTTGATTAGTCTAAAATGTCAGAAAGTTGACAAAGAGAGACGTACGCTAAGCCCTCGCGCTCATAAGCCTGTTTGGCACCCGCTTGTCGATCCACCACACTGAGCACGCCAACAGGGTTAAGTCTTTCAGCTCTCACTTTCTCAATCGCGTCTAACGAGGAACCTCCTGTGGTCACCACGTCCTCTAAAATCACGACTTTGGCATTTTCTGCAAGATTACTTCGCCCCTCAACGGATTGATCCGTCCCATGTGATTTAGTGTTTTTTCGAACGATGAAAGCAGGCCAAATTCTGCCATTACGATAAGCTTCTAATGAGATCCCTGTTGCCAGCGGATCTGCCCCGAGAGTTGGCCCACCAATCCCCTCGATCACCCACTCTGATTCAATCAATTTTTGATAAGCATACTTGGCAATCAGGTCAATCCCTCTTGGATGCAGCGTGGTAAGTTTTAAGTCAATATAGAAAGAAGACTTCTGACCCGAAGCGAGTGTGAAGTCACCTTTTTTTAAACTGACTTGTCGAATGAATGTGATGAGTGCTGACTTGTCCATTGAATCAGGTCCTGAAATGCCCTTTCTTTGTTTATCTCGTTAAATACCTCATGATACATGCCCTTGTAGTGAAGTACACGGAGTTCTTTAACCTTAGCATGACTAAAAAAATGATCGATTGCTTCAATATCTACAATCTCATCCTCTAGCGCAATCATGACTTGGATAGGAGTCTGTGTGGTCAACAAGTCTCTTTGAGTCGATTCAATGGTGTCTACAAAACTTTGATAAAATCGCGCACTTGCAATCTGATTCATTAATTGGTCGTTGAGCACTGCTGTTCTTACCTTAGGATCATGAGAAAGATGATCTGCTTCTACCTGAAAAGGCACCTGAAAAGATCCCCAGACCGTATTTAAAATCATGCCTAAGCTTTTTTTCCAAAGTGGAACTTTTGCTTTAATTCCAAGCGCTGGACCCGACAGTGTCACTCTTCTAAAACCAAGGTGTGGAAAGAGTGTTAGGAGCCTCAGAAGAACGAGTCCTCCCATACTATGGCCCAAACCGTGGATTTCGGTTGAAATTCCAGCATGATTTAGTTCATCCATCGTCTGTGTGAGGACCTGAGCTTGATCTTCTGCATAGAAATCAAATTTCTCAATATGTCCCCGAGTGCCCCCGCTTCGACCATGTCCTTGATGATCAATTCCAACGATGTAGTCAAAGGATTCTTTTAAATAATGTGGAAAATGAAAATACCTTCCAAGATGCTCTTGAAAACCATGAATCACCCAAAGTCCTTTTTTGAACTCCGAATCTTTCGGAGCATAAATCGATTGAAAAAGATTTTGCCCCGTTGTCTTAGCAGAGATCAATCGACCTTGCGCTTGCCAACGATCGGGAAGCTTGGGAAAACTCGTCGGAAGCACCAAGCGAGAAACGTCAATCGGAGATGTATTTTTGAATGGCTTTTTTTGCATCGTCATTTAGGTGGTCAAATCTAAAACTAAATCCGAGTCCATCGTCAAGAACCCTCACAATTTCCCCTTCTGCTACGAAAGGGGAGACTTCCTTCGAATCGCTCGGACTCACATTTAACTTAATCTTCGCGCCAACAGCGCCTGGAACCTTGTCTGTCAGGACCTGCATTCCTCCTACACTAATATCACGACAAATGCCAATCACCATGGTTTGATCATTACTGACAAAAATTCTTGCTACAAGAGGCTTTCGAAGGTTGCTTCGTTGATCTTGCTGTACCGTCTCTCCTGTCTCAGTTGCTTCAGACGTATTTTGCAAAGGTGGCGACCCTTGCCGTCTTGGTTTAGTTGTAGTTTTATTTGCTGACTCTATTGCTGACTGAAACTCCGTCACAGCGGCTATCGGCATCCAATTAGGAAAACCCATCTTCCAAATCTGAGTTGAGCCTTGTATTTTTTGAAGTCTCAACATTCGCTCAATTTCTGCTTCTTGAAAAGGGCCCGTCTGAGCACCTTGATGAAAAATAAAATAATGATCCTGAGTCACTCGTGGCTTCGCTTTTTTAACTGCTGGTCGATCCGAAGAAGCTCGAGGCACTTCAGCTCCTGGAGATTGAGGCGCGAGCTCCTCAAAAGGTGCCACTTCACAAACTCTCACCCAATTCTTAAGCCCTTGCTTCCATAAAAAATGAGCCATCGAGATTTCCTGCTTTTGAAGCATCTCATAAACCTCAAGGGTCGTGAGGGGGCCAATACTTCTTTTCCCCAAGGCTAAATGCCATTGACTTTGATCGTCTTCAAATAATGCTTTTTTTGAGCTTTCCATAGGTCCTCTAACGATTGAGTGATCTAAATTTAAATGGATAATTTACTTGTACAATGCCACCTCCGCGTGGCACTGGAAACTGAATTCGCTTAATCACTCGAATCACACAGCGTTCCACTCTGGGCGCTTTCAAGGAACTACTTCGAATGCCAGCACGAGTCACTCTTCCTCTCGGGCCAATCACAAAAGTTGTGCTCACCCTTCCAGAAATATCCGGTGTTTCGGCGTTGATTTCTCTTTCGTAACAAAGCCGAAACTCATCTTTATGAGCTAAAAGTGCAGCTTCCACCGCTGCTTTATCGATCGCTCCCAACATGACGGCCTCTTCGCCCCCACCTGTTTGAATAGCAACTCTCGCCTTTCCTCCAACAATCCCGCCTCCCTTTCCAAGAGCTCCTAATCCCGTTCCTACACGACCTCCGCCGCGTCCTTGATTACTGAGTCCGCCTAACCCCTCAG
>CAYLWK010000120.1:0-5420 GCA_964387255.1 uncultured Oligoflexia bacterium | reverse complement strand
TCAAGGCCAAGGTGCCGTTCAAACCAACCTTTTTTGTGCCTACGAATAAAACTCGTTTTCCTTGTGCGTTAATTTTTCGGATAAATTCACAGGCGCTTTTTGTGTGATCGACTGTTTTTTGCAAGTCGATAATGTAAATTCCATTCCGAGCCCCAAACACATAATCACGCATTTTTGGATTCCAATGATTGGTCTGATGACCAAAATGGACTCCCGCTTGCAATAAGTCTTTCATTGTTACATTTGGCATAGTTTCGTCTCCGATAGGTCCTTAAAAATTCCTAAATACTCTTTCAATATTTGCCACTTGGTCATTCAGGGCACTTCTTCCAAGCGCCAAGAGCATTAAGAAATATTTATCTTCATTCTTAACTTCTAACTCATTTCTTCATTGCTAAAATGCCACAGAATTGGGCGAGAAAAGAAAAGCGATCAAAGGGGCCTCTTGATTAGAATTTCCCATTTCAAGCTTTTTTATTCATCGCAGTTGAGCCGCCACTTTTCTTAACTCTGTGCCACTTTTTGGTCACAAAGCACTACGATCTGAAAAGTGTGTGTCATTCAAACAATAATGAAGGTCTAACGAGGTTTCCCGATGCAATCAAGTGGAAAAATCGCTCAATCAAAATTAAACTAATTCAATGATTGCTTTGATAAGCCCCTCACTTTCTAATCCTTCTTCCTCCAAATTCTGGGCTCCTAACAGACTTTCATCCCGGCAAAGAGGCTTGAGCAGAGCCTGTCTGGCTGCTTTTGCCCTCGCAGCTATTTTAGGATTTGCTCTGAAAACAATCGCTAGCGAATCCAATGCCACTCATCTCTCGGTCTCCCCAAAAACACGCACGCTGATTGAAGAACACCAAAAAGCGACCGGAGAAGTCATTATAGTTGAGTTTTTCAATCAATCTGATGGTGAACCTTCGTCGCGTCTTGCCCAAGCTCACCTTGAGCGTCATTTTAGTAGAGAAATAGAAAAACGAGATCGCTCGGTATTGATGCTCATTGTTCCTGAGACAGGTGCCGTTTTTTTAGCCATGGGGATCCAGATTGAAGCCCGACTAGATTCGTTTCACTTTTTAGAGTCCCTTGATGTAGATAATTTTGATGAGTCTTTGCATCAATGGATAGAAAGGCTCCTGATGGCCTTAGAGAGTCCCGTTTTTTTATCCCCTGACCGAACAGCCACACTTCCTACCTCAGCAGATGAGCTCGCCGATGATGGAGCGTCACCGACTTGGAGAGGACTGATTCTGGCCTTTGGTTTTGGATTGGTTTTTTTAGGGTGGGTGATTCTCATCTTAACGGGTAGAGAAACAGTGGTCACTTCCACTCAAACTTGGATTCTCACTCCGATTCAACACCTTAGGATTCAATTCTGCGTTTTAAGGGCTGGCAGAAGCTCTTTAACTGATCGGAACTCAAAAACGGTGGTCGTTTTAGGAGAATCTCGATGAACTTCATTCAAACGCAGCTTCAAACGCTCGAATCGAAGTCCAAGCTGAACATAAGCGTCGTCATCAGTTCAAGACGCCTTGATTATTGGTTTAAAGGTCGTTCGAAACGTCTGTTCCAATTCCTCCAAACTCAGTCAAACGCTCCGGATCTTGCAATCATGGTTCAAGCGCATCAAAATAATTGCTGCATCATTGCAACACCTCAAACCCAAACTAAACTCACCGCATCACAATGGTGCCATCTTTTTGACTCCCTAGCCTCAGACTTAAAAACGACTCATCCTGAAAATGCAGTTGTTGAGTCTTTGAAAAAATTAGAAGCACTTCTCAACGCACCCTCCGGCTAACGCTACAAAGATGACGTAATAAAGGTTATCCTGAGTTAGACCGATGCAAATTCAAAGGGGTGTGGAATGAGATTTAGCAACATTATAACATTAAGCGTTACTCTAGCGCTTTTCATGAGCTTCACAACGGAAGCTTCTATTCAGTATCGTTTCAATCCAGGCAAAAACTGGCAAAAAAGAAAAATAGGAGCGGTGATTGGTTGGGTTGCTCGAGACGCTTCTAAAGCAACGATTGTCATCAATACAGATGCTTCAAGAGTGGGCGACTATTCTGTCACGAAGACATCCGTTCCCAAAATGATTCAATACTTGGAACAGGTAAAAAAGTTTCAAGGACAAGCATTCAACATCACTGACTGGAAAGTTCGTCGGCATCAGTTCTATCGCCTTAAAGGAAATCAAGGCGCTCTTGTCAAACTTGAGGGAGATTACAAGGGAATCACAGGTGTTCCTACTCGATTTGTGGAGTGGCATTACTATATCGGCAAGCACTTTTATCAGATCACCTATACTCAAAATTCTAATCGAGGAAAATGGTCAATGGCACGCATTGAATCAATCCTAAAACGTTTCCGCCCACTAGGAGTCTGAAATGAGCAAAAATACTAACTCAGCAACGCGATCCCGTTTATTTTTTGGAATCCCAATGATTGCGCTTCTTGGAAGTTTTCTAAGTTTACCCTTAGCAACTGCGACACCAGATGCTTGTTTTGTTCCTTTTACAAGCTCACCGTTCGATGGCGCATTTTTATCGCAAACCCAAGAGACTGTCGATGAACTGAACAGCGATGAGCTCGTCTGTGCTCCCATTGAAGAAGAAATGGGAAATCCAGAAGAAGTAGGTTGTGCGGAATGTGATGAAATCAAAAATGCAATTAAAAAAGAAAATCCAGAATTAGCCAAAGAAAAACCAACAGACGAAGAATACGCAAAAGAATCTATCGTTGGTTTGGCCAAAGGGTCTGGACAAGCTGTCTACGATGAACTCATGTGGTTATTTGATCCTGCTGAATTTTTCTCAGGTCTTTGGACCATGGGAAAAGGAGCCGTTGTTGGAGGAGCAAACTTGGTTTCCGAAGAGGCCTCGGCCATTTGGAATGCAACCGGCTCAGCACTCAAGGGAGAATCTAGTTTTTTCCATGCTTATGCAAATCACGAGCGTCCCACAATCGAGAAACTTAAAGCTGGTGTAAAAATGATGGTGCCCCTAATTGAACAAGGAATTTCATGGTTTAAGTGCGCTCCTCCTCTCGTCCAAGCAAAAATTGCAGCTCAGGCCATCTCAGTAGTCGGACTAAGTGCATCGTTTATGTTTCTAAAAGGTGGGCTTCCTGGAGCTCTTTGGCGTTCGGCGAAAGGAGGAGTTCAACCTTTTGAAAAAATCGCCTCATCCATCCAAAAAATTGCAGCTGACATGCGTCTGAAGTTTGGCCTGAACCGGCTTCTAAAGCCGACTTCAAAAAACGTTAAGCGCGTAGCCGACCCTGAACTTCAAGCTAAGTTTAAACTGGCACAATCACAAGACCTCACTCCAGGTGGTGTTTACGTCAGTAAAGCTGACGATGGTTCGAACCTCGTTTTAGTAGAACGAAAAGGGAAAATTTTAGAGCTGGATGCAGACCATCCAAAAACTCAGAAACTCACACGTCTCTCACGTGAAAGCCGCTTTCATAAAATATCTTCCAAAGACCGAGTGAGTTGGCATAAAGCTCAGGAGGAAGCCAAGCGGAATGAACGTCAAGTCATCAAAGATGCGCAAAGAGCACGAAATGGTGTGCACCAGTCACTCCGCTCCAGACCTTTGAATAAAACTGAAAAAGCAACTTTGAAAAAAGAGCTTGATTTTGGAAAATCTAAAATCGCCGTGACAGAGGTCGACGGACAAAGACGCGTTTTTTACAAAAAAAGTGGTGGTATTTTTGAAGTCACCGGCGAAGGGGCTGCAGATGATCTTGCACGTTTAAGAAACTTAGAGACTTCTTGGAACCTGACGCATCGACAATTTTATGCGGGACTCCCCGCTCCCGTGAGCACTAGCGGATTGAATGGTGTGCGACGTGCTGTTGTTGACCGAGGTGTTCGAGAACTTGCACAGAATGATGGAAAAGAACTCGTTGAGAGGTTTCAAAAAGCAGTTCGTCCTGCGCTCGCTTCACGAAGTGTCGCAAGAGATCTTCAAAGACGAGCTCCTGCCTTGTATCACCAAGCACAACAAATGTTTGGAGATGTTTTTGGTGAAACGACTGCCGCGTACATTGGCGCTCGAGCGAATCGTATTGCAAACAACAATCCCGAAAGAGCCCTAGACACTCTGATTAACTTGCAACGAACAATCGCAAGGCACCCAGATTCAGCAACTGAGCTCATGCGAACCTTTCCTGAAAATGGCACCATTGATGGCATTGCAGAAATTCTAGACGCCCTTGAAAATGGAGCTCGAAGAAACCCAGAAATTGCCCAAGCAGCTCAACAAGCAAATCGAACTGGAGCAGATGACATCACTCGACTGGCTCAAACCCAAGGAGCCGTTCGCAGACGAGTCAGAGATCAAGTGTCTCATTCTTCGGAGCGTTATCGAACTGACCCTCGTTTTCGAAGACTTGTCACTGAAAGTACTCGTCGACTCAAAAGGGCTTCACCCGATGTGGATGAACCACTGGTCAATTCTGTGGCAGGACGAATTGCGAAAGAAGAGGGCGGCGACTTGGGCAGAACGAGTTCGCGCCTTGAGGATGTCACGCGAAGTTGTAGAAGAATTTAAAGAAAAAATAGGACTTCTTAAATCTCTTCAGGAGAGATCTCGCGATCTATTGCATCGCTATCTTCATCACTTTGAGATGGTTTTGGCTGCTCTTTGGGGGGTGTCCAAGCTTTGGCAGATTCACCGCGCAGCTGGGGGTTTGAATAGGTCAATGCTGGAACAAAGAGCCCTTTTTTCTTTTCTGAGTATTTAGCATCAATCACGAGACTCACTGACACCGTCTGGCCTCGATCACGCATTGGCTCCACCCAAAGCGTGCGCTCTTCTCGAATCGTACTCTCGGTGGTTTGAAGCGCTGAAGGTCGTGGGCTCCACAAGAATTGAACTTTTCGAATGGAATTAGGATCAATATCACTCTCTCGTCCATCCGGATGACATTGGAAACTGAGTCGATCACTGGATTCATTATGTGGAATCAAAGCCGCATAAATGACTTCCCTAGGACATTGCTTTGCCTCTAAGGTCACCACTAAAGGGAGGCCTTCTTTTTTCAATTCCAGCGCCTCTACATGTGTCACGCTCAGGGTTCGAAGGGTCTCTACTTCTTGAACCCCTTTCGTCTGATTGAGCATATAGAAATACCCGCCTACCCCTGCGAGCACCAGAAGCAGGACCATAAATACCCACCCTGAAAATCCACTTTGACTCTGAGCATGCTTCATTCGTCGCACTTTAACTCAGATTCCTCAAAATGCCAATGAATGGAATCAGGACATTGGGCTCTCTCTTCTCTCGGTCTGATGCAGTCGGATACACTTGGAAAAACACTGTCCTTTCCTTTTGCGTTTCCGCATCGCAATGAAGTATTGCTTTGTGCTATGACTACGATTGCAAGCTCTCTCCACTGGATTGATTTAA
>CAYLWK010000119.1:0-3522 GCA_964387255.1 uncultured Oligoflexia bacterium | reverse complement strand
TCCAGACGATGCGAACGTGAGCTCCTCGGGGTCAATCGCATGACCGCCCATGGAATACGCCACTCGCTCGCGCGCCTCCGATAAAAGACGTTTGGCTGCACGTCCATCTGAATGGATACTGGAAGGATTAGCTAGGATATAAGCGGAAGGCCCCTGAAGTTCAGAGGGAGGGGTGCTTTGTTGAGCGGAGGGCGACGACCCAAGAAAAAGACACTGAAGCTCCTCTACGACACGAGGATGCAAAGGTGCTTCAGCGTTCGAATCAAGATAAACTGCTTTTTTCTTGAGCGACATCGGCTTCACTACTTGCCGGAACAGGTGTTTCGATCAGCTCTTCTGCTTCTTTTGGAAGATCCTGAGTGCCTCGTGCTTTACGAATCAGATCTCCTACTGAAGTTGTCGTCAAGTATTCCTGCATAATGGTGCCAAGATTCTCAAAGTAAGTTTTTGTCAAAACAAACTCAACCGTATCACTCTTCATATCACCAGACCCAATCAAGTCTCGAGCTGGGTTGATATTCTCACCCACACTCACTAAGACGTCTTTGATTGAAATCTCATCCATGGCTCGAGCAAGAACATACCCTCCACCAGGACCTCGAACACTTTTCACAACCGACCCTTTTCGAAGTCGACGAAAAAGCTGCTCTAGATAATGAAGAGAAATATTTTGTCTCTCTGAAATCTCTTGCAACCGCACTGGGCGACCATTGGAATTGAATGTCAAATCCAAAATAGCTCGCACCGCATAACGACCTTTTGATGTTAAACGCATCTCTCCTTTTCCTCCCTTTCCCCTCTCACTTTCCTATGAGAGTGCGTATCATTTCTGTATATGATACGTCAACTATACATTCCAAGTTTTTTAGTCAAATTTTTAATAAATCTGAACTTTTTTATCCAACCAACCGATCAGCTGACTGGAAGCGTACGCAATAGGCTATGACTGACAAGACAAAAAAAGGCAAGCAAAAACCGACACAAGAAGCAGAGGATTCAGAAATCTTTGAGATGCCGTCCATCAGTACGCTGATGGGACGGAAAAAATCAATGTTATCAAAGCCTTCTGAAGCCACCCGTGCGGCCATCTCACGAGGCGCTTTTATGCCCGCTCCTGCGCATTTGGAGCTTGAACCTGCTCCGAGTGATGTCACCTTAGATCAGGTTGAGCCTGTACCAGAGTCTTCAGATCTGCCTTTTGGGTCAGGGACCAAACGAGAGGTCACTCCCCCCTTGCCACCTTCGCCTCCGGCTCCGGGTCGTCATCAGCACTCGGGACAATTCGGGAGAGTGGGAACCCAAGAATCCATTCACGATTCATCTACCTCCGTTCACCAACCACCGCCCCCGCCACCCGCAATCTTGTCCGCGCCACCCCCTCAGGTGCCGCCTGCTCCCCCAACACCTCCTAAGAAGACAGCATCGTTTTCAGAGAAAAATGCCATTGAACTTGACGCTGCGCAGTCACCTCCTGCCCGTCCCCCTAAAATCAAAAAGGCGTCACACCAGCGCAAACTCAGCGTGATTCCTGCAAAATCCTCTCGAAGGAACTCGCTAGCGGATCGCCATTCCCCGCCCTCTGCACTTGGTTTAACAGCTTCAAGAGCATCCTCACTCAAGCCTCTCATTCAATGGAGCCTTGAAACACTTCGACAGAGCCCTGATCCGCTCGCTCAAGGACTCTTAGATTTGATTCAAAATGGGGCCCAAAAAGCCTTATTCCTCATTCAGGCTCAAAATCCTGATTCTCAACGCGTGCCGATTTTCACCTACTCGGCTGCCTTTCAAGCACAAGAAAAAACACAACTCTGGACTGGACTTCAATGGGATCCTCGACTCGTGCCAGATTATTGGAGTCAGATGATTCGAAAAGGGTATTTTGAACTCGACCCCTCAGGCCCCGAAACTGTGGTCACCAGTGGTCGAAACGTCACTCGTGGGGCTTTTGGTTTAGACGATCATGAATGGCTGACCGTCATGAATGTGGGTCCAAAAGAAGCTTGCCGTGGCCTTCTCGCAGTCGTTTCACTGCAGAGCTTGAGCGCGGTGCTCCCCCAGGCACTTGAAAAAATTCAAGCTGCCCCGGAAGGCACTCCTTCCATTAAAAAATCAGCGTGAGACGCCCCTTAGCGTCGATTTAAAAGCATTCGATCAACGCTATAGCGCCCACCCCCTGTAAAAAACAAGGTAACGAAGGGAATGAGGTATAAAAGTGCAAATTCCTTTTTACCCCACGGATCATCCGCGTGAACCACAAATGCTGCAATTGCCATGGTGGCCATCAGGGGAATGGTTGCCAATCGAGTTCCCACCCCTAAGACCACTGCTAAAGCGCAAAAAAACTCTGCAAAAACGGCCAGCGCCAAGCTCACCGTTCCACCCAGCCCAATCGGATCTGGAAAATAAGGAGCTCGAATTGTAAATTCTGTGAGTTTTCCCCACCCATGGGCCATGAACATCATTCCTGCAATCGACACTCTTAAAATCAATAATCCTAAATCTGCATTCGTTCTCATCGCGCTCTCACCCCTTTCATCGCTCAAGCCTAAAAACTCAACGTTAACCGTTTATCACTCAATTCACAATCGCTTCGTCGTCGGTAAAAACTCAATCCCCAAGTCACGATAAACTGTCTCCAAAGCATCTGATGACGCTGGCCAACCCAGTGTGATCCTAAAAAATTGAAGTGTCTCAGCATGCGCCTCAACCACCTGGCTGACCCACTCGGGAAACAAACTCGCCCACTCGGCAATCACAATTACTTCTGGATCCATAAATGCTTCTTCTAGGCCGATCTCCATGATCTCATCCACCGAACGAAGACGATACAAGTCACAATGAATCACTCGTTTTTGAGATTTTTTCTGATGATACTCCGTCATGATCGGAAACGTCGGACTCCCTTGAATCGGCTCTTCAACTTGCAATGCCGATAAAAGAGATTGTGCTAAGGTTGTTTTCCCGCTGCCCATTTCACCTTCTAAAAGCACTCGTAGGCCAAGTGGACTTTCAGTGGAGCCTTGAATGAATTGCAAAGCCCACCGATTCAAAGCAGGTTTATCTAAGCCTTGCTCGACCTTCTTCTGGAAACGAGGGAGGTGTGGCTGTGGCCAATTCTTGAAATGCATATCCAATATTCTCAATAATGGCGGGAGCTGTCATAGATCGGTGCCCGAGGCGTTGGGCGGCATGATCTCCCGCTAAACTATGTAAAAAAACGGCTAACTGAGTTGCTAAAAATGGATCCATCGCTTGGCTCACCAGCCCTCCGATCATCCCAGCAAGGACATCTCCCGAGCCTGCCGTTGCCATCCCATCATTAGGATAGTGATTTAAATAAAGCTTCCCTTCACTATTGCCGATCAATGTCGCTGCTCCTTTAAGAAGCACCACTCCGTGGGTTTTTTCAACTGCATGACGTATCGAACTTAAAGGATCCGATAAAACCGCATCTTTTTCCCATCCTAGTAAACGAGCCATCTCACCTGCATGAGGCGTCAAAACCGTTGGGGCTCGCCGTTG
>CAYLWK010000118.1:0-6552 GCA_964387255.1 uncultured Oligoflexia bacterium | reverse complement strand
TTTAAAATCTAACTCTTCTTTCAACTCAATATCTAGCAAAGCTTTCAAGAGTCTGATATATTTTTGACGATCTGGAAGACTGACATTGAAGTGTAGAAACTCCTCAATATGATCTTTTGCTGACTCTAAGTTGCCAACAGCAAGATGAATAAGGCCTTTCAACTCATTGAGCGTGCACTTACCCCAAGCGGTGTTCTCATCAAACGCCACTCCAATAAATTCAGAAATAAGAGTAAACGAGTCGGTATCCAGAGCTTCAAGATCAATCACAAGTGTTTTAAGTTCAGAATCACTCAACCGGTGCAGTGACAAGATCCTTTTTCTGAACGCAAGGGCTTGATTCTGATTATTCCAAACCAGATCCTCCGGCTCATAGATTTCAGAAAATCCTGGCACGATCACTCGACAGGCTTGAACTCCAAGGTCTTTTATTTCTTCTATATAAACTTCCTTCTCGAGCTGGTTGAAAATCCTTAGTAAATACTCAAGCTCTTCTTCGGTAGTTCCTTGAAAGTCCCAATCTTGATATTCAAAGCTAGGCTGGTCACTTAAGAGTTTCCAAGAAACAACGCCTGATGAGTCGATGAAATGTTCCACAAGATTATAATTCTGTCGAACTTCATCTTGATTAAAGGTGGGAGTGGGAAACTCATTGAGTTGCTGAAACCCTCTTCCTTGAAGAAGCTCCGTTAGACATCGTTCCAATGCCACTTCAAACTTGGGATGTGCTCCAAATGACGCAAAAACCCCTCCAGTTTCAGGGATCAAAAGAATCATACAAAGAACAGGGAATCGACCTCCTAACGAAGCATCCTTTAAAAGCACAGGATAACCCTTGGCTTCAAGACTCTGAATGCCTTCCTCTATTTTTGGGTATCGATCGATCACATATTTAGGAAGGTCAGGTAAAGCTATTTCTTCTTGGATAATCTTATTCTTAATCCCTCGTTCAAAAACCTCAGATAAAGCTTGAACCTTTGCTTCAGTGAGTGTGTTTCCCGCGCTCATGCCGTTACTGACATAGATATTTCCTAAAAGACCTACCGGAATATAGACCTTCGTTTGATCTGATTGTCGAATAAATGGGAGTGCACAAACGCCACGAGAAGCATCATTTGTATTAAAATCAATCAAATGGTTTGGTTCAAGTTCTCCATTTGGATTGAACACTCGAAGAAGCGTTTCGTCCATCAAGTCTTCTGGAAATTGATCAGATGCTCTAAGTGAAAACCATTTTTCATGAGGAAAGAAACTAAACTTGTCACTGCTCCATTGTGAACTTAAGTAAAAATCGTTGTAGAAAAAAAGTGTGCTTAGTCGTTCAATAAATTCTCCTAATGCTGAACAAAGCGCAGCATTTTTTGTAGCACCTTTGCCATTGGCAAAGCAAAGTGGAGAATCTGCATCTCTTACATGAACAGACCAAACGTGGGGAATTGGATTACGCCACGAAACAATCTCAAGGTGAATTCCAAAAGATTCAATGAGGCTTGATAGAGTCTGAATCGTCGTCTCTAAAGGAGCATCTTTTCCTGGAATCAGTGTTTTCTTAGAAAAATCGGTTTCGTAATCAAGTTTCAGTGCTTTTTCCGAAAGTGTGATCGTTTCAATCTCAAATCCTAGATCATTTTGGATGACCCGTTTAACAGTGCAGCGATCCATAGCTCGAACAATGCCCTTACGATCTTTTTCTGAGATCTCATCGGGAATGACTGCTTGGAGCTTAAATGTTTGTCGATACCGATTCTCAGGGTCCACACGGTTTTCTTGAGTGATTTGAATCTCATCAGTGGGGATTCCTCTGGCAGTGCAGTAGACCTTGACAAAGTAAGCAGCACAAAGTGCAGAAGAAGCTAGAAAGTAATCAAAGGGCCCTGGAGCACTTCCGTCACCATGGTAACGTATCGGTTGATCTGAGATCACCGTAAAGTCGTCAAACTTTGCCTCTAATCTTAGATTCTCTAAGAATCGTACATTTATTTTCATTAAAAGCTCTCTTCTTGAAATAAAAGGTTTTCGTTTAAAATTTCGGTTAAAAGAGTCAGGCCAGTCGAAGTGCTAAGAATTTCAGTTAAAAATTCGAGTGAAAATTGATCCGAATCGCAATACTTAATGAGCCAGTCACAAACCTTCGAATCAAAATGAAACGATTTTCCATTTTGAAATAAAACCACCTCGTTAGGTAGGCTTGAGAAAAAACGGCGAACATTGGCTTGAATGAGCCAAGATGGGCTTTTTTCTAAGTGGTGCCGAATGTCTTTGGCGGTGGCTTGGACTTTGGCTGAACGAGATAAGGCAACTGTTTTTTCACGAAACGATTGGCTGACAAGGTTTCCAAATGAGATGAAAAGTCGTTGTTTTTCTTCGTCACTCAACGACGATTCAAGTGAAAATTCATCTAAAATAGGACGAAGATCCTCTTCATAAAGAAGCTCGTTTGGAAACTTTCTCGGTTTTAAATGAGGGTCTTGATACCGATCTCCTTCAGTGAGGTTTTTTCGTAGTGATGGAATCAAGTTTTCTTCTAGTAAAATCGATTGAATCGAAGCAAGTGATGGAGATCGAAATCCGACTGACCAGGTCATGGCTTCAGATAAAGCCACTCCATGGTGGGCGTGGTGAGGGGGGAGATACACAACGTCTCCAGGTTTTACGATAAAGCTAGTGTCGGGCTTAAAGTGATTTAAAATACGAATCGGTAACGATTGATTGAAAGATTCATCTTGAGACTTTGAAAGCTCAATTTTCCAACGTCGCGTTCCGAGGGTTTGAACGAGGAAAACATCATAATAGTCTACATGAGCTCCCACGCTTCCCTCTGGAGTAGCGTAACTCACCATCACATCATCTGTTCTCCAGCGAGGAATAAAATCAAATTGAGTTTTAAATTGAAAAACCGCATCGATCCATTGATCCACTTCCTGCACCAATAAAGTGGCATGCGTTTTTGGAAATCCCACGAGATCCGATTCTTCAAAGGGACCTTCTTCTAAGGTCCACTCCGAGCGGGAAGTGATTTTTCTTGAATCAACTTCGGGCTCCAGTGCCAGACCTGCAAGCTCATCAGGCGTCAAAGAGAAGTGATCTAGCTTAAAGGCGCCTCGAATTAAAACTGGTTTTTTCTGCCAGAAATTTGCTAAAAACCACGCGGGATCTAGGTCACTCCATGGGCATTGGATGGACTCAATCATAAATCCGGACAATATAGCTCAAGTGAAAAGAGAGTCAAGGTGCATCTTAGGAGAGAAGGTTGAGGATTGCTACGTCACTTTGGCAGGGGGTTTGTTGAGGTGTCCAAAAATATAATTGACCGGAAAAAACGTGGAGATGATCGGTAGCACAAGTTGATACAATACCGCATCAAGACAGCCTTGCCATGAAGTCAAAAAGATTTCCAAGTCTGTTTTTCTAAAGCTAAAATCGATTCAATTAAATGAAAACAGACAGTTAAGGTCAGGGAATAGCATTGGATTGAGTGCTTCGCAAATAATTGATTTAATTTGTCTGATGATCACAGTTTTTATAGGGACTGAATTGATCTTCCGATAGTAGAAGGGAAGAACTTTAAAGGCAGGACTTTAAATCAGTGTTTAAAAATCAAGTAAAATCAGAATCTTCGAATTTGACCCGATCAAAGTTGATTTTTATTATCTGCTTTATTTGGTTTGTACTTGGAGTGCCTCAGGCATTTGCAGTCAATGATGGTTTTTTGAGCCGATGCCTAAGAAGATTTTTAGGAACGGGCGAAGTCCCCCAGGCTCAAATTCCCAAAAGGGGTTCATCGCAAAACATCGAATCTTTAGATGATCTTCTTATGGCATTTACGAGAGGATTTGTGCCTGATTTACAAGATCCTGATCAAGCACATGCGTTTGAGATTTATCGAAAGATTCGATTTGGCAATCCAGATACACGACTTGATGCCGATAGTTTGTCACGAGTTGCAAGAGAATTAAAACAGCATCCAGAGCTTAAAAAAGAACCTTTTGCTTCACAAAGAGTGGTGACTCAAGAGCGTGTTTATCCTGTATCAGAAGAACTTTTAAAATTTACGGATTCGCAACTAAGATCTGCAGGTCAGGTTAGGTCGAATTTATTTCAGATTGAAGCAAATCTTGGATACTGGAAAAAGGTGCTTTCTTATGAAGAGCCTTCAGAGGTGATAGCACTTCAAAAAAGAGCGAGAGATCCATCAATTGATAAAAAAGCAAAGAAGGAAATTCAGAAGCAAGCACGAGAACTCTCTAAAAAGCATTTTCAAAGTTTTTTGGATAGTGTGCTTCCAGAAAAAACACGTGAGATGCTTTTAGATCAAAGCATGGGCCCTAGAGAAAAGGTGAAAAAACTCTATGAGGCACTTAGTAAAATCTTAGGACAACGTCTTGTTAGAAAGCAAGAACATGGTGCACTTGCTCAAGCGATGGTGGATTTAGTGCACACGACTGGGTTTCATGATCCAGCAATAGTGAAGGCAATGAAAAGCTCGGATGGATTAGAAAGATTAGGCGGATATCGAAGGATATTAGAAGAGCGAGACTCTATGGCGATGGAGCTTGGATTTGAGGGTCACTTTTCGCAAGTTTTAAGAGATCTAGATATTCAAAAGCCTACAGGAGTGGATTCTGAAAAAGGGCTTCCAGCCAAACTTCAAGCTTTTGAAAATGATGTGGTCGAAAATTCAAAGTTGGTGTCAGACTCAAGTTCAGTTAAAATGATTAGACCTTTAAGTATTGTTGAAGCTCCATTTAGGTCTTGCATTGGGGGATCAGATTGTTCTTCAAGGGAATATTTTACAAAAGCACTTGATCCGAATTATCACTATTTTACTTTAACGGATGAGCAAGGGTTTTCGAGTGGGCATATTACGATTGTTTTAGGGGAAGCTAAAGTTTCGGGAAAAAAAGTGAAAGTGGCGTTTATTGATAAAGTTCAAAATGTGGATAATGTTGATTTGCCAGTAGTGATTGAAGGGGTCAGGAGGTCTGTATTAGAAAAGGGATACAAACTAGCGATTCCAGAAAATCTTGGAGATCACAATGGGATCTCTAATGAAGCGGTGACTCGAAACTTTATTGAAAGAGCGATTTTAACCAGTACAGACGAACTCATGACGGGGTATCAGCCTCACCCTCATTCGTATTCTTTTCCCAATAGGTATTCTAGAGCTGATGGAAAGCTTGCGATGCGAGAAGTGCTTGCACTTGAAAGAACAAAAGGAGTGAAGATTGAGAGTGGAGGGATTACAGAGCCTTGGGGGATTGAGAAGCTTGATCTAGAAAAGCTCGTTCAAGCGTCGATTGAACTCAAAAACGGCAGTCTTGAAGATCAGTTGAGATACATCCCATCGATGCAAGCGATGGAAAAAGCGGGCCTAAAGTCAGATCCAGAATTTGAATTAGTATTAGACAACTGGCTTAAAGCATCAAAAACTCCGTTTAAATTGAAAAAACAAGTTCTTTTGCACCGATGGTTTGAGGAAAAGAAACCGCTTTCATCTCTCTTGGCTCATTTTCCAGAAGAAGAAAGACTCACAATCGTTTCAAATTTTTTAGATACTCCGAAGTTTCAGAAAAGACTCCTCGGGAGCAAGAAAGATCTACCTAGACTGATGGTTTTAGCAAGATCGAATAAAAAACTTGTTTCGAGGCTAAATGAATCTTTTGCTGCGGGTTCAGGTGAACTGGTGTCGCTTGTATTAAGAGCAGAGGATATTTCGGATGCGCGAGCCTTGAAAGTACTAAGAGAAATTAAAAATAACGGAGATTCGCTTGATATTGATGAGTTGATTCGGATTCAAAAAATCACTCACCGAACTTCAGTTGAGGAGCCGATTCGAACGATGCTACTCGATCGGTATATTCAGGGAATTCATAGTGATGCGGCATTGGGAAGAGGTCTTGCTGCTTCACTTGAGTCAAGTGATCCATTTGTGAAATCTTTTGGAATTGGGATTTCAAAAAGAGCTTCCAAAGATGAATCCCTTCAAAAATACCCCATTGCAAAAGTTTATGGTGAGTTTTTAAAAAGAATGCGAGAGCAGTCAAATACTGGAAAAAAAATTTCACTATCATCCGTTGCTCAAGCGTGGATGAAAAATTCAACACAAGATCCAAAAATCAAAGCGAGTTTTTTAATGACTCAAGTGGGATCAGGACGAGGGCAGTTTAATCGGTACTTAAAGTTAGTACCCAAGGAACAAAAAGACCTCATATGGCCTGAAATCGAAAAACAAACGATACTCGGCGTATTTCGAGATTTAGCAAGAAAACAGGACTCAAGCGGTAAACTAGAAGAATTGCTTTTTGATGATGGGATATTGGAGAGTTTTCAGTTCAAAACGATCGTAAGTGAAAATCAAGCTAAAAAAGGTGGTGTTATTTTTACCATGGGAGAAGGAGATGAAGCTTTTGAAGCAACACTTACAAGAGCGTATCAGTTGCAGGTGACACCGATGACGCAGCTTCAGATTTCACTTTTAACCGGGAATAATCCCTCGAAATTTACCGATGGAGGAAAAGTCCTTCGGATTGACAATAAAGAGATTCCCTTAAA
>CAYLWK010000117.1:0-3624 GCA_964387255.1 uncultured Oligoflexia bacterium | reverse complement strand
AAACCCGCCTGCGCTTCAAGGATTGGAAATGCTGAGCCATCAGTTTCAAACCGTCCCATCACTAAAGCCGGCACGCGAGGATCTGTAAACGCCACGTGCATCTCGTTAAGATCAAGGGTTCCATCGGATTTACTGGGAAATCCACTGGTTTGATTTGTTGAATCAATATAAGGCACACGATCATGGCGAAACCCAGTGGCATAAATCACAGCATCCGGGTTTCGAACGGTTATCTTGCCCTTTGGATCCAGATGAGATTCCAGAGTCAGAGAACGGAGCCCTGCTTGTCCAATCTGGAGAATGCCTCCTTGAACTTCGATCATTCCATTTTTCACACGCTCTAAAAACCCATCAGGCACTAGCGTCGGCTGAGTGTCTAAAAGCGCATGATCTGGTTTTGGAAATCCATACTTGCTTAAATCACCCACAATCATTCGGACAAGTGGAGCAAAGGCTACTCTTCGAAGCCAAACAGGAATCTGAAGCAATGAACTTAGCTCCGCAAAATCATCGGCTGTTTGAAACCCAACATACCTAGGAATGTAATGATACCCTCGCCTAAGACTAAGGACGGGATGCCCTCCTTCAAGTGCGATTCGATTGGCAAAATCAAGCGCCGTTTGTCCTCCACCCACAATCACGACTCGCTTGTCTCTGAACGATTTAAAATCCTCTGCACTTCCTAGATCCATGGAATGATAAACTGGAATTCCTAAAGTCGACCGGATTTCACTCACTTGCTCGTCAGGCAGAAAGGGGATGCGCTGAAATCCACTCGACAAGATTGCAAATCGAAAGAGGCGAACCTGACGACTGTTTTTAAACCGAGCTAAAATCCGATACGGTTCGTGAAGATCCCTAGGATCTCCCGTGAAATGATCTGACAACCGGACATCAACCACTTGCAACTCTTCGATTTCAGTTTCAAACTTATAGTGGTCTTGGACCCCAAAGTGTCGCGCATAGGTTTGTAAATAAATACCGACTTGCTCTGCGGTGAGATAGCCTCGTTTTATTTTACCAAATGACCGACCGGTCCCCCACTCCCAAGCCTCGGCAGCGTCTTTGTAACTCCAGTCTTTAAAACGTGTGAACCTTTTAGAACTGATGGTTGTAAGCCCATCGAACCCAGGCGCTCCTCGACCTAATTGCGTCCACACACCACCTAGATTCTGAGCTCGCTCGATTCCCAAAAAAGGCACTTCAGCATCAGAGAGAGCTCTCGCAGCTGCAATCCCCCCAGGTCCTCCTCCTATGATTAAGACCTTATCCGCATCGTCGACATTTAATCTCACCCCAGGATTCATTCGCTCCCAATGACTGAGAAATAAAATTCGATTGGGTCTTCTCTGATCAAATGCTTCTTCCTGGCAGAGATTGGCAAGTCCAAACCTGATCAAAGAAACTTGAAAAAGTAAAAAAAGAACTAAAAATGGACCCGGTTTTAAAGGCTGTAGCATTAACTTTCCAAACTGAAATCTAATCAATTGATCTCCAAAGAATAATCCTCTGAACTGACGTAGCTCGAGGTAGCACAAAAATAGCTGAAAAGGAATTTTTAGAAAATTTAGAAGGCTCAGCCAAAAATTGTCACAAGAAATTCACCAAAATCAATGGATCCTAGCAAAATGCGAAAGCAAAATCCCGGAGGCAACAGACACATTGAGGGATCCAATTCCTAGCTCCGCATTGGGTTTTGGAATTTGACATAAAAAATCACATGACTTTTCTGTCAAAGGGCGAATTCCTTTTTCTTCATTGCCCACGATCACCAGCCATGAGCGATCTTGCTCGATTTGATAAAGTGACTCGCCACGATGTTCTGAGGTGCCTAAAACCCAAAGGTCCATCTTCTTTGCGACTTCGATGGCGTTTTTTAAGTTTTTCACGATTGAAAATGGAACCGTCTCCACCCCTCCTGAGGCGATATCATACACCGTTGAACTCAGCGGTGCCGTGCGCTCTTGAGTGATCAAAATGCCTCTCACATTAAAAAAAGAAGCCGTCCGAAATAGTGCACCCAAGTTATGCACATCTTGAACACAATCAAGCGCTAACCAAACCCTGGGCCTTTTTGAACTTTCCTTTTCCTCAGCGTTCATCAAAACATCTTCAAGCGGAAGTGGCTCCTTTGGTTGAATGATTGCGCAAGCCTCTCGGTTAGGTTTCGCATTCATAGCGATGCCTTGGGATTTTGCAAGAGACTCAATCGAATCCCACGCCATGCCTCCTTTTTTTCCTCTGGGAAGCACGAGTTGCTTGATAGCTTCCGGGCGTAAACGAAGCGTTTCCAAGATTGAATGTGGATTTCTTAGCTCAACACTCATCTAGAATTCCCTCGACTACCTTTTTAGGGTTTGGACTGAGCGTGATGGGTCGTCCCACCACAATCGCATCTCCCCCAAGTTTTTTAACCTCAAGAGGCGTCAAGACTCGTTTCTGATCCCCCTCAGGGCTGCCTTCAGGACGCACGCCAGGGACCACCACAAACAAATCTGGACTGATTGCCTTTACCGATTCAATTTCTTTTCCTGAACAGACCACCCCGTCAATCCAAGCTTTTCCATTGTCAACTAGGCCCATGACAGACTCTTTGATCGAGCTTGCTGGAATTTCATTTTTGGAAGTTCCTAAAATTCCATCACAGGTTTCACCCCAAGAAGCTTCATCAAAGGAGGTGAGCACACTCACTCCTAAAAGACGAAGGGAGGGCTTCAGTGAATTCCCGGGAGAAGTCGGTGCACCCTTATGACGAGGAATTGAGGCTCTTTTGGCTTCTTTTGCTTTTTTCAGCATCTCACTCCCACCCGACAGATGAAGTGTTGTCATCTCTACCCCTAATCGCTCGGCCTGCTTCACCGCATTGGAAACAGTGTTTGGGATATCATGAAACTTTAAGTCTAAAAAAAGCCGATGCCCTTGGGTTACTTTTGCCCGCACCCACTTTGGTCCCGCATCTAAGAAAAGCTCAAAACCTACTTTATAGATTACCGGAAGATTTCCAATATCTGAGATCAGAGCTTCTGCCTGCTCTACCTTTGGGTAGTCTAGTGCAACAATCAGTTCCATGGGTCAATATGCTTTCGCAAAGATTGTTTTGACTGTTCCATTTTTTTCACCTGTCATGAAACAAGGACGATCAAGTGACTGAACATTAAATTGATCATCCACGGGAAGACACCGCGCAGTCGCTTGAGTTTCCTTTTGAATCTTTTTTTCAATTTCCGTGTCAGGTTTCCAAGACACTTCAATAAAGCCACCTTTTCGATCTAGAATTTCTTTAAATTCACGATAATCGCTTGCCTGGTGAATGGATTCATCTCGAAGCGCCTTTGCTTTTTGAAACAAATCTTTTTGCATTTTAGGCAACTGGGATTCTACAAAAGAAGCCACATTATTGAGAGGAAGCGGTGTCTTTTCAGAACGGTCTCTTCGTGTGATCATTGCTTGGTTTTTTTCTAGGTCCTTTGGACCTAATTCGATCCGAATAGGAATTCCAATGAGTTCATATTCATGAAACTTCCATCCCGGCTTTTTGCTTTCATCAAGATCTAAAAGCACACGAACTCTCTGATGCCAGGCACTAGGTAACTGTGTCTTCTCAATTTCTCCTGTGAGCTTCAT
>CAYLWK010000116.1:0-2632 GCA_964387255.1 uncultured Oligoflexia bacterium | reverse complement strand
ACGTCGTTGACATCGACGACTTTGCCTTTGCCATAACGTGGATGTTGAACTTCCTGTCCCATCAAATAGTGATCAGAAACAACGTGTGTCGAATCTTCAAAAAATCCCGATCCACCATAGAGTCCACTGTTCGATCGATCTTCTGTAAGGTCTCGAATCGTCACATATTGATCCGGAATCTCCGCTAAAAATCGTGCCGGGTCATGGTAATGATAGCTACCCCAGACTCTTCTCGACAAGGCATTCGTGATAAACAGTTTCTTTCTAGCTCGAGTCATTCCAACATAGCAAAGTCGACGTTCTTCTTCGATCTCCTCCGGTGGCGTCTCTTCCCAGGGACGAATCGAAGGAAAGAGCCCTTCTTCTAGTCCCACCATAAACACCACTGGAAATTCCAACCCCTTACATCCATGCAATGTCATCATCTTAACAGATGAAAGATCCATGGATTCATCTGTAGATGAAACTAAAGTCGATCTCTCAATAAACTGTAGTAGCAAAGAAGGCATCAACGCTTCTCGTTCCTGCGCTTCTTTTTTAGCAAGCATTTCTTCTTCAAACTCTTTAATTAAGTTATCAAGCTCCTCGAGGTTTTCAATTCGAGCATCTGCTTCAACGGACTGTTCTTTTTTTAAATCCGTCACATAACCTGTTAAATCCAACAGATCATGATAGATTTCAGAAACAAGATGTTTTCCTACCTTTGATTGCAGCTTTTGAATCAAGCCATAAAAATGACCTAACTTGTTCTTTACGCGAGCACTAAAAACTGATGCTTCAGAAATTGAGTGTTCAATGACTTGCCAAAGCGATGGACTTTCACCAAACTCAGCTTCATTTAACATCATGTTTTCGAGCCGATCAATCGTGGTCTTTCCAATTCCTCTTGCAGGAACATTAATGATTCGCTTCAAGCTCACCGAATCTAAAGGATTTAGCAAAACTTTTAAATACGACAAGACATCTTTAATTTCTTTTCGATCATAGAATCGTATGCCACCAATCATCTGATAGGGAATTTTCTCTCTTCGAAATAAATCCTCAAACTGTCTGGATTGAGCATGTGTGCGATACAATATCGCCATCTCATCAAGTGCTACGCCTTGTTCAGTGGTGAGACGTTTAATTTCTTTAATCACAGTCTCAGCTTCCATTCGTTCATCAGGAAGCTGATAGCGCATGATGCTCTCACCCTCATCATTTTCAGTCCAAAGCACTTTATCCTTACGTTCTGTATTGTGGCTAATCACGCTACTTGCAGCAGAAATGATATTCTGAGTAGAACGATAATTCTGTTCAAGCTTGATCACAGTGGCATTGTGATAATCATGCTCGAAATCCAAAATATTTCGAATATCTGCTCCACGCCATTTATAAATCGACTGATCTTCATCCCCAACCACACAAATATTTTCATGTCCCCCATAAGACTTAGAAGCCAGACAGGTCAGAAGGAGATACTGGACTCGGTTCGTGTCTTGATATTCATCCACGTGAATATAGCGATAAAGGGTTTGATATCGCTTTCTCACTTTTTCCTGATCTCGCAAAAGTCGATAAGTTAGACATAAAATTTCACCAAAATCCAAAGCATTATTTGCAAAAAGATCTTTTTGATATTGATGATAGATATCTTCTACCTTTTTCTCAAAACGACTGAAATGAGAAGGTTCAAAGTCATCAGGCTCCACGGCATCGCACTTTAAGCGGTTAATAAATCCCTGAACTGCTTTTGGTTTGATCTGCTTAGTATCCACATTTAATTTACTCATCACTGACTTGATCAAAGAGAGTTGATCTGAGTCATCATAAATCACAAAGGGCTTCGTGAAAGGGAGGTGTTGCATTTCTCGTCTTAAAATCTTCACACAAATGGAATGAAACGTGCCGACATCTGGCTGAGAAACATATCCTTGAATTGCAGCGTGAACGCGCTCACGCATTTCAGCTGCCGCTTTATTCGTAAAAGTCACGGCAAGAATCTGATAAGGTGCCACTTTGCAGTGCTCCAATAGATACGCAATCCGCGCAGTAAGCATACGAGTTTTACCTGAACCAGCTCCTGCAAGTACAATCACGGGGCCATCGATTGCCAAGGCAGCTTCTTTCTGTTTTAGGTTTAAAATCTTCAAATAACTAGGAAGACGCTCATTCGGTGTTTCCATGGAGAGAGGCTCAAAATCGTTCACTTCTGCTTCAAACTCATCGTCGATAAACAACGGACGTGAACCTCGAAACGGAGAGCCTGAGCCACCTGGCGCTAGATCAAAATCAATCATTGTTTTTTTACTTTCGTTTTTCGTTTTTTTATTCACGTTTTTCAGATTATTGGTGTCAGCTTTTATTCAACTGTCACACTCTTTGCAAGATTTCGAGGCTGATCAATGTCAGTTCCTTTCAAAGCTGCAATTTCATAGCTTAGCAGCTGAACCACTGGTGCCTCTAAAAACGGATACAAGCCTTCAAAAATTTTAGGATCAATTCCCTTCGGCTTTGGAAGTTCGATCCACCAATCACTTTCTGATTGAAAAACATGATCACCTGCATCCCCGATTCCGATGATTTTAGCCCCACGTGATTTCACTTCCTGTAGATTCGAAATCGTTTTTTCTCGCCAAACATTACTCGGTGC
>CAYLWK010000115.1:0-4705 GCA_964387255.1 uncultured Oligoflexia bacterium | reverse complement strand
CAAACTGATTCCAATTAAGAAATCATATAAAGGGTTCCAACTGGCTGCGATATCTGATGCCGTGATGGGTAATGCGCCCGAAGTGTGCTGGGTCTCCATGCTGTTAACTCTCCGTCTTTTCTTTCTTCTCTCTACTTGACTTGCGATTCTGCCTTCGCCAGAACACCACCAAGTAGCTACCTAAAAATAAAAGCGTCCCTGCGCTCCCTGCCTGGACTAACCGATAAGCTACTAATGAATACTTTCTTTCTTGAGGATCATAACGGTAGCAAAAGAGCAATACCCGATCAACGAAAGAACCTACCTTGCCATCAGAAGCTTCAACAAGTGCTAAACGTAAGTCTTTTGTACTGAATTGAATCCCATAAAGCACCCTAGAAATTTTGGCTTTCGGCGTCAAAACCCAAATTGCTGCACTATGCGCGTACTCCCCTTGAGACTCATCATAGCGATAACCAAACCCCACCGAGTCGGCGAGCTTACGGATCTGATCTTCCTCTCCCGTAAGAAAATGCCATCCTGATGGTGCCGTGGTTCGTGCATATTGCTTAAGATAGTTTTCTTTTTTCTGCTTGGCGAGTGCTGGTTTTTCTCTCGGATTAATGCTGACCGTGACAATTTTAAACTGCTTGCCCACACTCCATTGAAATTTTTTTAATGTATCCATCAGTCCATTGAGAAGGTAATTACAGAGATTTGGACATCGATAATAGACTAAATTTAAAATCACAGGGGTGGAGCCATCAAAATACTGAGCCAACTTAACCCGCTTGCCAGTTTCATCTCTAAATTCTAACTCATCGGCTGGGACTTGAGCGCCTAACTCTGTTTCAATCCCAACTTCTTTGAGTTCCTTCGGCACTTTCCCGGCATCTGTTTGAGCCGATGGCTGCGGCTGATACCCAGCAGAGACGGTCGGTAGAAGCCCCCAACTCAAAAATGCGTAAATCACAGTCCCTGCTAAAACGCTGAATTTCACGTTTTTTTGCCGCTGCTGGAATTTCCATCGAAGTCTTCGCATCGCTGAGAGCATGCGTGCATCATACCATAAATCCTATGAAGCGGAGCATTCGAATTCAGTGGTGAGAGCCATTTTTCAGTGATAAAAAGCAACCATGAAAATCATCGCTTGGTGGACTACTTTACTTGCCTACTGCCTAATGGTCTTAGGCAATGTGGTGAGTGCAACTGGATCAGGGCTTGCTTGCCCCGACTGGCCACTTTGTCATGGCACAATCGCTCCGGAACTTCGATTTGATATCATTTTAGAATGGGGGCATCGCGTGCTTGCGGCAGTGGTCACCCCGTTCATTCTTGCGACCGTCTATTTAGTTTGGAAAAATCAAGACCAATACCCAAATTTAAAGCGTCCGCTTAAATTCTTGCTCAGCTTTATTGGCGTTCAAATTATCCTGGGCGGCATCACAGTAATGCTCCATCTATCGACTTGGATTAGTTCCATTCATCTCCTTCTTGCCACACTTCTATTTAGCGCGCTGATCACGGTTTGTAGCGTGATCACCTACAAAGAAGATCTAGTCGTTTTAAAAAATTCTGAGTGGGAGAAGAAATTTAGAAACTACGCTGTGATTTTGATGGTCCTTTTATTTTTTCAGTTTGGTCTAGGAGCACTGATTCGCCACAGCGGCGCGGGTCTTGCCTGTCCAAACTTCCCCACCTGTTTGGAGGGGTTTTGGCCCATACCGCTCACACTTCAAACAGGAGTGCACTTTCTACATCGCTGGATCGGAATCTTTTTAATCGGTGCGTTTATCCATCTTTTAGTCGCAAACCATAAAATCAAGTCCACCACTTTGTCCCCATTCGTTTGGGCCATCAGCTTAATTGCTGTGGTACAGGTGATTTTAGGCATCATTACTGTGACCTCAGGGCTAGACACCCTGACTCGGGCAGTGCATGCAGCTTTGGGCTACGCCCTTTGGGCACTCACTTTATTTACGACCCTTAGAGCAGGAGGTTTTCGATGGCTTTGGACAAAAGCGTAAATCCTGCATCAATGAATGCCTCTATGAGAACAGAAGCTGAGACACTACCAACCACTTTAAGTTTTTCAGAAAAATTTTCTGCCTTTAAAGAATTTTCAAAAACCAATGTCATGATGTTGGTTTTGATGATGACGTTCTTGGGCTACCTCATGGGCCAGCCTTTAAATCAACTTGTTGATCTGAGTCACCTTTCGCTCACCTTGCTAGGTACTTGGCTTTTAGGAGCAGGATCGACTTCTCTCAATCAACTTCAAGAGCGTCACATTGATCGAAAAATGAATCGCACTCAAAATCGACCACTTCCCTCTCAACGCCTTCATCTCACAGAAGCTTGGCTTTTCATTGGCTTGACTCTGATGACAGGTGCCATCGTCCTTTGGGAAATCAACCCCATCGTCTTCACCTTGGGACTTCTTACGGTAGTGACTTATAACCTAGGGTACACTCTTTGGTGGAAACGCGCATGGGCTTTTGGAGCCATTCCAGGCGCACTCCCTGGTGCACTCCCTATCTTGATGGGCTATGCAGCGATCTCCCCTGCTCCTTTTTCAAATGAAGCGCTGTTTATCTTTCTACTACTTTTTTTCTGGCAGATGCCTCATTTTTGGTCCCTGGCGATTCGTTTTAAAGACGACTATCGACAAGGAGGGATTCCAACACTCCCTGTGACTTATGGGGTTGAGCGAACCGTCCAACAGATTGTACTTTGGACTTTGGGCTACATCGGGCTTGCCATCATGGGACATCTTTTTTTAAAAGCAAGCTCAGTTTATCTTTTCATCGTAGTGCCAACTTCTCTGAAAGTTCTTTGGGAACTTTTTGAGTACGCAAAAGACACTTCTAAGAAACGTTGGCTTCGATTTTTTCTCTGGGTCAACTTCTCACTCCTTCTCTACCTTGCCGCAGCTGTAGTTGATCGCTGGAAGCCGATCGTTTGGGATTTAATTTGGGTTTAAACCTAAATGAATTGTAATCATTCATAACCCAATTCAATCAGCGTATTTTTCAAACGTGCTATTCCTTGTTCAAGTTTAACTTGGCCAAGGTTACCTGGATTATTCTTTAGCTCGCTCTCGATAGCGCGAGAAGCCTGCTCAAAGCTATGTCGCAGAATACTCTTTTCACCTAGTTGCCTTGCGGCTTCCTCACTAAATTCTAAGCGATACGTCGAGGTTGAATAAGCTGTTTTCCGATGCGTCACGGTCTCCGCAGGATAACGAAGATACGGAGCAACTTGGGTAAAGGAATTTCGAGACCATGTAAAATCGAGTAATGTGCCAGTCTTATCATCACCAGGTTTGAAATCACTCATTGTTGACGAAGCTTCTTCTCGTCTTTCCAGTAATCTCAGCTTATAACTCCCAATCTTTCTTAAAACGTACTCATTGCCTTTCACATACCAGTCAGAAAGGGTGGTTACCCGCGGAATTCCTTTAGTAAATGCTGCACTCAACGAATCACTTCTATTCCCAAGATCTAAGCCAAATTCAGCAAATATGCCTTTTCCGCTCAGATCATTATTGTTAATCTCGATATCGTTGGAAAGTAAATTATCAAGCACTGTCTCAAACGCGAGCACTTTATTTAGTTCTTCTATAAAATACTCATATGAGCAGACATCAATATCTCCGTTTTGATCACTTGAATTAAGACCGAGTTGCAATGCCAATAGATCCAGTGCAGCCAAACGTCTCGCAAACTTATCTTTCGGAGTTGTTACACCTTTTTTTCTTTCCTTAATATACCCATCATAAAGTTTCATTGTTTTAGAGATCAAAACATAAAAGTCTTGATGGTTTTTTTGCATAAAGTTAGCCAGTCGCATTCGGGCGTTAAACATACGAGTTATATCCATTTCGTCATATGACGGAACGACTTCAACGGTCCTTTCAGCGTGTTGCATACGAATCCAATCATCAACGCTGTAGTGAGAATTGTCATGTGTGCTAAAATCGTCTAACTGGCCAGTTTTAGGATTAAGAAGCACCTGAAACAAGCTATCAATAGATCCAGCGTCAGAGCTTATTTGATTATTTAAGTGGGGCGAATTTTCAGTCTTGGCTTGAGACGACCTACTACGAGTTTGAAAACTTGATCCGGTCAGATCAGAAAAATCCACTCCATTAACGGTGATCGGAACAAACTTCAAATGATCCAAAAAGGGAGTATCTTCACTATTAACCCTGTCAATAAAGGACTTTGGCACAAATTTTTTAGAGGACTGTTCACCATGGCCTAAAGAGAACCAGTCAGATTGGTTCCACTGCTGAGCCATTCGTCTAAACAACCCGGCTCGGTTGTTAAAGATCTGATTATTAGTCAATGCACAGTTAAAAGAGCCCTTTTCCCATTTGCAAACTCTCATTGTCTTCTGTGTCCCGTACTTTCCTCCAGTATCGTAGGTTTCATTGCCGTAATGCCAAACTCGTTCGAAGATTCTTCCGAATGTCTTGTCACCATAGATTTTGCCTCTCCAAAACGGCTGATTCAGAATGCGACATTCGATCCGCAATTCTGGCGAAACCTTGAAACGACTATGCTTAAAGGCACGATTTTCAGAATAAATTTCGTCTCCCACTTTGAGACTTGCTTCTCTTACTGAAACTACAGCGCAATATACTTGATCAGGGAATAACTCCATCATGCTTCCAACGATATCACTATGCTCGGCAATATAAGCAACTAATGGTGTGGGTTCG
>CAYLWK010000114.1:0-5091 GCA_964387255.1 uncultured Oligoflexia bacterium | reverse complement strand
ACGTGCTCACATTCAATCCAAATAGAGCGCAATCAAGTGTGCTCGAACCTGAGGATGACTAAGTAGCTGCTCAAACCAAATGCTCGCTAACTGAGAGGAGAAGTGTCATGAGAGAGATTTCACGAAAATGGGTGGTTGCGGGCAACTGGAAAATGAATTTGACTCAAAAAGAACTCTCGCCTTTTTTTGAGACGTTAAAAACGTCACTTGAGTCGATTCCTTCAGCCAAGACAGCACTTGAGACTCTCATCTTCGCCCCTTATACATTATTAAGTTCTTGTCAGGCGATCAAGTCAGAGACACTCAGTTCGATTGCGATCGGTGCGCAAAACGCACACTGGGAAACTGAAGGAGCATTCACAGGGGAAGTGTCAGGCCCTCAACTAAAAGACCTAGGAATTGAGCATGTTTTAATTGGTCATTCGGAACGACGCCAATGGTTTGGAGAAACCAATCAAACAACAGCTCGACGTGTTCAAAGCCTTCTCCGGCAGGGATTGAACGTCATGGCTTGTGTCGGAGAGACACTTGAAGATCGTGAGAAAAAGCAAACTGAAGGGGTGATTCAAAACCAACTAGATGCGCTTTTTAAGTCGGATCAAGCAGGTTCATTCGACAAAACGATTTTCAGTTCTTTGACAATTGCCTATGAACCGGTGTGGGCCATTGGTACTGGAAAAACCGCAACTCCAGAACAAGCGCAGTCAGTGCATGCATTGATTCGGCAACGACTTGGCCATCATTTGGGAGATTCAAAATCTCAGGCAGTGAGCATTGTCTATGGAGGCAGCGTCAAACCGGAATCGTTTCCGGAACTCTTGGACCAACCTGATATTGATGGAGGCCTCATCGGAGGGGCAAGCTTAAAGCCAGAAATCTTTGCCACATTAATTCAACAAGCAAACGAAAGGGCATCTAGATGATCACACACCCCATGGGCATTTTATCTGTTTTTTTAATTGTTTTAGCTGCACTTTTTACCCTGAACACAACACGGATGGGCAAAAAGGTTTACCAGTTTGTTCCCATGATTGTTTTTGCTTATTTCCTACCCACGCTTTTATCCAACGTCGGATTGATTCCTTTAAAAAGTGATCTTTATACTTTTATCAAGTCATGGATCTTGCCAGTGAGTCTCATTTTACTAACGCTCTCAGTAGATCTGAAAGCCATCCTAGGGTTGGGGAGAAATGCACTTTGGCTATTTTTACTTTCGACAATCACAGTGGTGATTGGAGGTCCCCTGGCTTTATTTCTCACACAAGCATGGCTACCCGTGGAGATGGGAGATCAGCTTTGGAAAGGATTGGCGGCTCTTGCGGGTTCTTGGATTGGGGGCGGAGCGAACTTTGTCGCGATAGGACAAAGTGTGGGAGCGTCGGACACAACTATGGCGTCCATGGTGATTGTGGATGTGTTTGTTGCAGAAGTTTGGACAGTGATTTTATTTTATTTTGCGGGGCGAGAAGTGGATATGGATCGCAAAATAGGCGCGGATCGAAAAAGTATTGATACTCTAAGAAAAAAAGTAGAAAGCTTTCGCAAAAAAGTTTTACGCCCCACGACCGCGGCTGATTTATTTTTACTCATGGCCCTTTCAGTGGGCGGAACTTTTTTGGCTAAAAGTCTTGCAAGTGTTCTACCTGATGTGGGTGATATCATCCGAAACTTCACTTGGGTGGTCATCATTGTCACCTCCATCGGCTTAGGGCTTTCGTTCACTCGTTTTCGAAAACTCGAAGGTGTAGGAGCTAGTTCCTTTGGAACGTTTTTCATATTTCTTTTAGTGGCCGTGATCGGAGCAAAAGCGCAGTTTAGTGAAGTGATGAAGGTTCCTAGCTTGATTCTGATAGGCGTCGTTTGGATTACGATTCACATCTTGGTTCTCATGATTGCTCGTCGAATCTTAAAGGCACCGATTTTCTTTGTTGCTGTAGGGTCAAAAGCGAATATTGGTGGCGCTGCCTCTGCCCCCATTGTGGCCGGAGCGTTCCATCCGTCTCTTGCGCCTGTGGGTGTGCTGCTGGCGATTGGAGGCTATGTTTTGGGAACCTATGCGGCTTTGATCTCAGCGTTTTTACTTGAAAAAACGTACTTTTTAATCAGTTAAAGAGCACTTGTCTGAGACGCATTAGGGCGCTAGAAGAGGGGTATGGAAACTTTTTTATCAATCGTGCATGTTTCGACCATAGTTTTACTAGTCCTGGTGGTTTTACTTCAATCTGGAAAAGGCGCTGAAATCAGTGCTTCTTTTGGGGGCTCCAGCCAAACCGTGTTTGGAAGTAGCGGTGGAGCGAATTTTTTCACAAAATTCACCGCAGCCTTGGCGACCTTATTCATGTGCACGTCCATTGCTTTGACTGTGATTGGAACCGAATCTCGACGCGGAGTGTTTGAAGGCACTGCTGCTACCCAGCCGATTGACCCGCTTGCGCCCAAAGGGGGAGAAGCAGCACCGACAGCTTCTGACGAAGGCAAAACCAAGCCAAAGACATCTCCTGAGAAGTAAACACAACTCGGAACTCTCTCTAACACCACGGAACCCTCTCCCTAATGCGGATCGTTATCGATTTGAGTAGAAAGAAAATCAATGAGAATCATAGATTTGCGCGACACCCCTAGAAATGGAAGAATAGAAAGCTAAAGGGGCTTTCGATTCTTTCATGCTTTATCCATCGTTCTCGCGGCTAGCTCAAAGGAGCCGACTCTTTGGACTCCTTGCGATCAGTTTTGTGAGTGTTTTCGGACTTCAGATCCTGGGATTCTCACGTCAAGCGCATGCTCAGTTTTCATTTGAAGATTTAGCGTCATTGGAAACCTTGTTGGGAGATTCTATTTCTGAACCCTTTGTCAGAACCATCGGCATGGCCATCGACCACAAACCCTACGAGCCTGCCACGCCTCTTGGCATGAATGTGGGGTTGGATATCAGTATCGATGTCACTGCATTTACGGTCCCTGAAGACTTCAAAACTGCTCTTAGGTCCATAGGGTCCAATGCGGGCGATCAAATCCCAGTCCTCCCCATGGGACGGCTGCATTTGCATAAGGGCATTGGCGAAACAGTCACGATTGGCGCAAGTTACTTAGGAGGGATTGAAGGCTATGAAGTCATTGGCACAGATCTCTCCGTCGCTTTTTTTCAGCCGGATCAAGGACTCACCTATGCGTTTCGTGCAACCTATGCTTACGGAACTATTTCGTTTGTGAAAGCCCATGTGCTCACTCCCCAAATTCTAGCCTCTCGACGAATGTCATTTGCAGATCCTTATATTGGATTTGGAACGCAATTAATCTATGGAAAAGTTGAAGTGCCCCTAGAGATCAATTCTCAAACCATCACCCAAAGTGCGAGTGCGTTTACCAGCAGTCTTTTGGCTTTTCTAGGCGTTGGACTTCGGCTAGGTCCGACTGGAATCAAGCTGACAATCGAAGGTTCCTTTAGTGGCGGGGGCGCCCATAGCATGGGAACAAAGCTTGGCCTATCATTTTGATGAGGAGATCGCTGATGAACTGACTTACTTCTTCTCAGCAGCTTTTTTCTCTTCGTACTTCTTCATCAACTCATCTTGCACATTTCTTGGAACGGGCTTGTACTTACGAAACTCCATCGTAAATTCGCCTTTTCCTTGAGTGGCAGAACGAAGATCCGTTGCATACCCAAACATCTCAGCCAATGGAACTTCAGCAACCACGGTGACATACCCTTCATTGGTATCCGAAGAGATAATAATCCCTCGCCGTTGGTTCACCTGCCCCATCACAGTGCCTTGAAACTCTTCAGGAGCTGATGTTTCAAGCGTCATGGTAGGCTCAAGAACCACCGGGCTTGCTTTTTGATAGGCTTGTCGAAACGCCATCAATGAAGCTGTTTTAAAGGCCTGCTCTGAAGAGTCCACGTCATGATATTCACCGTCATTCACTAAAGCTCTGACTCCGACGATTGGGAACCCAATGAGAGACCCTTCTTTCACAGCCTCTTGGAATCCTTTATCGCATGCAGGAATGTATTCTCTAGGAATGGATCCTCCGACAATCTTATTCACAAACTCATATTCCTGGTGCTGATTGCCCTCTTCATCAGGCTCAATCGGCTCAATATAACCAATGACTTTTGCAAACTGCCCTGCACCACCGGTTTGTTTCTTGTGAAGATAATTAAACTCACCACGCTGCTGAATTGCTTCTCGATAAGCCACCTGTGGTTGACCTGTCACAACTTCACAGTTGTATTCTCTTTTAATCCGCTCACAGTAAACCTCAAGATGAAGCTCTCCCATACCGCTGATAATCGTCTGACCTGACTCTTCGTCTCGATGCACCCGAAACGTCGGATCCTCTTTTGTAAATCGGTTCAAGGCTTTAGAGAAATTAACCTCTTGAGATCGCTCTTTTGGAGCTACCGCCAAAGAAATCACCGCTGTTGGAACGTACATGGAAGTCATGGTGACTTGTAGCTTTCCGTCCGTAAACGTATCGCCTGAAGCACAATCTACTCCAAACATTGCAACAATATCCCCTGCCTGTGCCTCATCGACATCATTCATCTCATTGGAATGCATTCGCACGATTCGTGGAATTTTAATCTTTTTATTTCCAGCTGAAACATTGTAAATAAAATCGCCTTTTTTCATTGAGCCTTGATAGACCCGCATGTAAGTAAGCTGTCCGAAACGACCATCCTCAAGTTTAAACGCCAATGCCACAAGAGGCTTGTTATCTACAGACTCAAGCACGATTTCTTTTTCATCGTTTTCCTGATCAAGTGCCACATTGGTCACCTCTGATGGATTCGGAAGGTAATCAATCACCCCATCCAACATCAGCTGAACACCTTTGTTTCGATACGCTGAACCACAGAAAATTGGAGCAAATTCAAGAGCAATCACGCCTTTTCTGATAGCCTTTTTCAAATCATCCACTGAAGGCTCTTCGCCGTTCAAGTATTTTTCAGCAACGACATCGTCGAAATCACCCACCGCTGCAATCAGCTCCTCACGGTACTTTTGAACATCATCCTTTATATCGGCAGGAATCTCATCCTCAATTCGAAGCTTCTCACCGCTTTCACCATCAAAATAAACCGATTTC
>CAYLWK010000113.1:0-4862 GCA_964387255.1 uncultured Oligoflexia bacterium | reverse complement strand
GGGCAAAGGTACCCACCTGGAGAGTAAGACGCGCCAATAATATGTCTAGCAGATCAACTATTCGTCATGGACAGAAAATTCTGATCCCGATGGAAGCCAAAAAGCTGGTGCAATTTAATCTAGAGCGAATGCAGTTTCATCTTGCGATTGAAGAGGATTTTTATGCCAACTATCAAGTGGCGGGGATGAGTAAGTATGTTGTGAAGCGAGGGGATACAATTGATACGATCACTCGTGAACTCGAAGTTCCTTATTGGCTCATTCGCAAGCATCAACCTAAGGATTTTGATCACAATTTACAGGTGGGAGAAATTTTGCAAATTCCCCAAGTGACCGAGGCTAAAACGACTGAAGGATAGTCCCATCTTGCAATTCGGTGTATAGTGCTCCGGTGATTTCAAAACGACTCTACGTGGAGGGAATCCACTGTGCATCTTGTATTCAGCGAATCGAATCCGGGTTGAGTCAATTCCCGGGAATTTTATCACTTTCTGTGAACTTGGCTGATTCGATCGTCAATGTTCGACTTCGTTCGGAAAATGTCCTGCCAAAAGTGATCTCAAAACTTAGTTCTATCGGGTTTAAAGCGCAACCGGTTTCTGGAAAATCATCGATTGAAAGAAACCAGGAAAAAGCGAATCGTGGACTTTTAATTCGTTTAGGGGTGTCAGCCGCGCTATCAGCTCAAATCATGATTTTAAGTGTGTCTCTTTATGCTGGTGCTCAAGGAGGTATGGGGCGGTTGTTTCAATGGTTGTCTCTAGTCCTTTGTCTACCCGTCGTGTTCTATTGTGCCGTTCCTTTTTTTACTTCGGCTTTTAAAAGTGTTCAGGCAAAAAAAGCATCGATTGATCTTCCGATTGCACTGGCGGTGGTATTGGGATTTTTGGTCAGTGTCGTGAAGCATTTTCGAGGGGATTCGGATTCTTATTTTGATTCGATCGCAATGTTTGTATTTCTTATTTTGGCGAGTCGTTATGTTTTGGCGCGTTTTAAGCAAAAGGCATTTCAAAAGGCGAAATCGCTGCGGTTTCAACTCCCTGAGTTTGTCACGTTACCCTCAGGTAAAAAAATCAAAACCGATCAGTTAACTCCAGGCCAAGAGGTCCTAGTTTATCAGGGAGAGATGATTCCGGTGGATGGGAAAGTAGTTTCATCCAAAGGACTTGTTTCACAGGCCGTCTTGACCGGAGAGTCCTACCCCACTCAGGTGAGCGCGGGTGATTTGGTTTATGCAGGCACTGAAAATCTCGCAAGTTCACTTAAAATTTCTGTAGATCAACCCCCCGAGACCTCTCGATTAGGCAAGCTTTTAGCCCAAGCTGAGGGGAATCTCTTCCAAAAGACACCATTTTTGAATCAGGTTGATCGCCTGGCCTCTTTTTTTGTATGGGCTGTGATTGCTGGGGCGTTTCTTTCTGGAGGCTATTTTTGGATTCAAGGAGTTGCAGATGGTTTTGATCGGGTGATTGCTTTCCTGATCATCATGTGTCCTTGCGCTTTAGCGCTAGCGACACCACTTTCTTTTGCAATTTCTCAGTCGCTTGCTTTGGGGCAGCAAATACTCATCATCGATCCAGAAGTTTTGGAGAAGATTAGAACCATTCGTCATGTAGTTCTCGATAAAACAGGGACACTCACTCAAGGGCAGTTTGAGGTTTTAAACTGGGAGGTCTTTGGTGAGTTCAGTGATTTAGATGCGAAAGCCATCTATGCTCTGGAGAAACGACAGTTTCATCCCGTAGCGATTGCATTAAAGGACTTTCTTGCGAAGCACTATTCTCTCGATTTTGAAACTAAAGCAGCGAGTGCTGTCTCTAGAATTCCAAGTGGCGGGATCGAGGGTGATGTTCAAGGGGTCCATTGGCAGATTGAGCCCGAAGAAAGCGCTCAAGGAAATCATCAGTTGGTCGTTTTAAAAAATGGGAACCGAAAGCTAAGGGTTACCTTAGGAGATCAGCTTCGTCCTGAGACACCGCACGTCGTGAAGTGGCTTCAATCGCGAAACCTCAGGTTGTACCTGATGTCAGGAGATACGCAGGCAGCCTGTCAGGCTGTGAGTGAATCGGTAGAGATTCCTCAGGAGAATATTTATTCGAAGGCATCCCCAGAGATGAAAGCAGCAAAAGTAAAAGAGCTTTCCCATGTGATGATGTTGGGAGACGGGTTGAATGATTTACTCGCACTAAAGCAAGCGGATATCGGTATTGCAACTCGAGGAGGAATGGAGTCTGCTTTGATGGGAGCGGATGTTTTTTTAATGGGCGGTGGAATTGCCCAAGTTCAAACATTAATCGAGCTTGCGGAGGACAATCAGAGAGTCATTCGGAGGAATTTAGGGATCTCTCTTGCTTATAATTTACTCGGTGCATGTGCGGCATTCATGGGGTGGATACATCCTTTGATAGCGGCAGTACTCATGCCCATGAGCGCACTGACAGTTTTTGCATTTTCATTCTGGAGAAAATGATGGAAATCATTTATCTTTTGATACCAATCACACTTTTGATTTCGTTTGGCTTTTTAGGTGCTTTTATTTGGGCAGTGAAGAAAGGTCAGTTTGAGGATTTAGAAACGCCTCGACATCAAATCTTAGTGGATGAAAAAAAACGCCATGAGTCAGTGGGAGAGCAAAACAAATGTCAGTAGAAACGTATCAGTATGATGATGACATCGTAAGAAAGTTTCTTTATGCCACTTTGGGCTGGGGGCTAGTCGCTTTTTTATTAGGAATCCTCATCGCACTTCAGCTTGCGGATTGGCGATTTAATTTTGAGTTGCCGTGGCTTACTTTCGGTCGGATTCGCCCACTTCACACGAATGCAGCTGTTTTTGCATTTGCAGGGAATGCGATTTTTGCAGGAATCTATCATTCGTCGCAGCGTCTTTTAAAAGCAAGGCTTTTTTCTGATGCGTTGAGCTCTATTCATTTTTGGGGATGGCAGCTGATTATTGTAGGAGCCGCGATCACCTTACCTTTGGGGTACACTTTAAATAAAGAATATGCCGAATTAGAGTGGCCATTGGACATCGCAATTACGGTGATCTGGGTTGTTTTTGCGGTGAATTTTTTCGGAACCATTTTAAAGCGACGAGAGCGCCATATCTATGTGGCCATTTGGTTTTACATTGCGACGATTGTGACCGTGGCAATGCTCCATATTGTGAATTCAATTGAACTTCCGGTGAGTTTTTTGAAAAGTTATCCGGTTTATGCAGGTGTGCAAGATGCACTTGTTCAGTGGTGGTATGGACATAATGCAGTGGCATTTTTTCTAACGACTCCATTTTTAGGGCTCATGTATTATTACATCCCAAAAGCGGCGAATCGGCCGGTCTATAGTTATCGACTTTCTATCATTCATTTTTGGGCCTTGGTGTTTATTTATATTTGGGCAGGTCCGCATCACCTTTTGTATACGGCGCTTCCCGAATGGGCTCAAACCATGGGAATGGTGTTTAGTTTGATGCTATGGGCCCCGAGTTGGGGTGGCATGATCAATGGATTGCTCACATTACGTGGCGCTTGGCACAAACTTCGAACTGACCCAGTGATTAAATTTTTAGCTGCGGGTGTGACGTTTTATGGAATGTCAACGTTTGAGGGTCCTTTGCTTTCGATTAAAGCGGTTAATTCACTCAGTCATTATACGGATTGGACCATTGGGCATGTGCACGGTGGGACCTTGGGGTGGAATGGGTTGCTCACGTTTGGAATTTTTTACTACATGGTGCCTCAGATTTGGAACACGCCACTGTATTCAAAAAAGCTTGCAGAAACTCACTTCTGGTTTGGAATAGGGTCAACCCTTCTTTATATGATTTCGATGTGGGTCGCTGGGATCACCCAGGGGTTGATGTGGAGAGCTGTTGATGATGCTGGGAAATTGGTTTACCCAGATTTTGTGGAAACCGTCATGCGAATTGTGCCGATGTATTGGATTCGTGGGCTTGCGGGGACTTTGTTTTTAGCTGGTTTTTTACTGATGCTCTATAATCTGTATAAAACCATTAAGAAATCAAATGGTCCTATCGTGGAAAAGGGTGAAGCACCCGCGCTACCTCGCATCCAGATTTTCGGGGAATTGCAAAAATCCTCGCCTCATCGGCTTTTAGAGGCATTTCCAATGGTATTCACCGGACTGACGATTGTGGCTGTGATTGTGGGCAGTGTGATCGAGATTTATCCAAGTCTCACCACGAGTGACTATGTTAAAAATGATCCCACCATTCGACCGTATTCTCCTTTAGAGCTTGCTGGACGAGATATTTACATTCGAGAAGGTTGTGTCAATTGCCATTCTCAAATGATTCGGCAGATGGTGAGTGAGAAACTTCGTTATGGCGAGCCTTCGCAGATTGAGGAGAGTCAGTATGATCGTCCATTTTTATGGGGATCGAAACGCACAGGGCCAGATTTGGCGCGGATCGGTCTAAAATATCCGAACCTTTGGCACTTCCGACATATGTTGGATCCTCGAGATGTGACTCCTCAATCATTGATGCCCGCCTATCCGTGGATGTTTGAACTTAAGACTGATTACGCTTCTCTGGAGCGAAAGATGGTAGTTTTAAAATCGTTGGGGGTTCCCTACTCTCGATATCAAATTGAAAATGCCAGTTCGATTGCTCAGGATGAGGCAGAAAAAATCATGAAAGATCTAGAACTCAATGGAATTGAGTCAAAGTATCAAGACACTGAAATAGTGGCCCTCATTGCTTATCTTCAAAGTTTGGGTCAGCTAAGAAGTGAGGTAAAATGAAGCAAGAGGTATTGTCGTTATTTCCATCGACGCATTTAACGCTGATTGCTCTTTTGATTTTTATAATTTTTTTTGTGGGATTGTTGATTTGGGTTTTTC
>CAYLWK010000112.1:0-3740 GCA_964387255.1 uncultured Oligoflexia bacterium | reverse complement strand
AGGGACAAATGAACAAATCATTAAAAACTATGTTGAACACCAGGGACACCAGGATTCAGGTCAGCTTCGTATGAAGCTGTAACGGTAAGGACCACGGGCTTGCCCGTGGGAATCTATTTTACTTTAGTGGCATCAGCGTTACATGGTGGCTGAGAGAGGACTTGAACCTCCGACCTGCGGGTTATGAATCCGCCGCTCTCACCAACTGAGCTACCCAGCCATCGTCTTGCTACAAAGACTCTTACTTACCGACTTGTGGCTTAAAAGTGTAGAAAAAAAGGAGATTTCTGATCTTGAAAATCGGATCAAAAAAGGTCATTACTATCCACACGTGTGGTGCCACAGAACAAGAGAGCAAAAAAAAGCTATCCGAAGCCAGGAAACGCTGGAGGAACCCTGCTTCGTCAGATTCATGCGCTTTTATTTAAATCACCGAAATCGCCCTTTTATCCATCTTCTCCCATTAAAGATGCGCATATCCTTATCGCCTGTTCCGGGGGAATTGATTCAGTTGCATTGGCAGTGGCGCTTTCGAAATACGGCAGACGGATTGTGGCTAAAGAGGCATTGGAGCTTCTTCATATTGATCATGGGTGGCGAGGAGCGGTTTCAGAAAGTGACTCACGATTTGTCAGTCAACTCGGAGACGATTTGGGAATTCCAGTCATTCAGGAAAAATTAACGCCAAAAGTTTTTGAAAAAAAAGGAGAGTCTCAAGAAAACCTGGCTCGCATGCAAAGAAAAAAGCTTTATCAAAAATGGGTTTGTCGAAAAGAGGCTGAGCTTGGGAAAAAGACCTTTGTCCTAACAGCTCATCATGCTGACGATGTGTTTGAAACACTTCTTTGGAGGATTTTCACAGGAGCGCTTTTACATGAATCTGAAGGGATTCAGCTTTGCACTGGACATGAACTCCGTCCTTTGATTCGGGTTGAGAAAAAAACCTTGATTGAATTTTTAAGTGAGGAAAGTCAATCCTATTGTGAGGACCAAACCAATCAAGACACTAGATTTCTCAGAAACGGCATTCGACATCGATTGGTTCCAGAAATTTTAGCTTTATTTCCCAACGCTAAACGTCGCTTGATGGAGTTGACCAAGCAGCTTGATGAGCATCGTGATGACTTGAAACTGCCGAAAATTGCTCAGGAATTAATGGGTCGTCAGGTGCCCCTTCGAAAAGATCAAATCAAATTAATTCGAAACGAAAAAGCCGTGACGTTATCGGGAGGTTGGCAACTCACACCTCCCCAAAAGACACTAGGTAAATCAAACCGCGTTGATCGCTCTTCATAGATTTTTCCATAACGCCATGCTAACGTTTTAATGTTGTAGTTGACGTTTGTACTTAGGTTTAAATGAAAAAAAACAGCTACTGAAGTCATGAATCAGGAAGGGCAAATGAGTGCTTCCGGTGCGTGGCTCGCATTGGGTGTGATTTTTAAGTACAGTCCAAACAAAATCAATAGTAAGGTTCGTAACACTGATGAAGTCATCTCAAAAGACAGTCGCGCTGTGGTTGGTTTTAATCCTTTTATTTGCAGGTCTCTTTAAAGTTTTTGATCCTGGATCAAAACATTTGAAGCAGATCAAGTTTAGTGAGTTTATTAGTCTCGTCGAAGAAAAGAAAGTTTCAGAGGTGACGATCAAAGCAGATGGGATCATCACCGGCGAATTTAAAAATCCTGAGAGCGAAGAAAAAAAATATTTCGAGACAGTGGGACCTCCAAAAGAAAATCCCAAGGTCATTGAAATGTTAGGTAATAACGACATCGTGCCGAATTTCGAGCGACCCGAGAAAACTCCAATTTGGCAGCAGTTACTCATCTCGTGGTTTCCGATGTTGATTTTATTTTTCTTCTTCTTTTTATTTATGCGTCAGCTTCAAGTGGGTGGCGGCAAAGCTATGTCCTTTGGTAAAAGTCGCGCTCGGCTTCTGACTGAAAATACCAATAAGGTGACCTTTAAAGATGTGGCAGGGGTCGAAGAGGCGAAAGACGATTTAGAAGAGATCATCGAGTTTTTAAAAGATCCCAAAAAATTCACTCGTCTGGGAGGACGCATTCCCAAAGGGGTGCTTCTCATGGGCTCACCGGGAACAGGGAAAACGCTTCTTGCAAAGGCGGTGGCCGGTGAGGCAGGGGTTCCTTTTTTCTCAATTTCAGGATCTGATTTTGTAGAGATGTTTGTCGGAGTCGGGGCTTCTCGAGTGAGAGATTTATTTGAACAGGGAAAGAAACACGCTCCTTGTATCATCTTTATTGATGAGATTGATGCTGTCGGTCGGCACCGGGGTGCAGGGCTTGGCGGGGGTCATGATGAGCGTGAGCAGACATTGAACCAGTTGCTTGTGGAGATGGATGGGTTTGAATCCAATGAAGGTGTGATCCTCATTGCAGCGACGAACCGTCCAGATGTGCTCGACCCTGCTCTTTTACGTCCAGGTCGATTCGATCGGCGCGTCGTGGTGCCGCCACCAGATGTGAAAGGACGAGAAGAGATTTTAAAAGTACATACTAAAAAATCTCCGCTTGCTGAGGACGTGGATTTATCTATTATTGCGCGTGGAACACCGGGATTTTCTGGCGCGGATCTTGCGAACCTTGTGAATGAAGCCGCGCTCTTTGCAGGAAGAAAGAATCAAAAATACATTGAAATGGCGGACTTTGAAGAAGCCAAAGACAAAGTCTTGATGGGTTCTGAGCGAAAAAGCATGGTGCTCACACCCGAGGAAAAGAAAACAACCGCGGTGCACGAAGCTGGACACACAATTGTTGGGAAACTCTTACCAGGAATGGATCCTGTGCATAAGGTGACGATCATTCCACGAGGGCGAGCGCTTGGTGTAACCCAGACGTTACCGAGTGAAGACAAGCTGAATCTAGATAAGGTCAAAGCTGAAAACATGATTGCTTTTTTGATGGGAGGACGAATCGCAGAAGAAATTATCCTGCATCAAAAAACAACAGGAGCAGGTAATGACATTGATCGTGCTTCAGACTTAGCTCGAAAAATGGTGACAGAGTGGGGAATGAGCGATGTGCTTGGACCTCTTTCGTTTGGTTCAAAAGATGAGCAAGTTTTTTTAGGAAAAGAAATCGCACAATCGCGTGATTTCTCCGAACAAACTGCCCAGACCATCGATCGAGAAATTCGAAACATTATTGATCGAAATTACACGAAGGCTAGGAATTTGATCTCTGAAAATTTAGATCGCTTGCAAGCCTTGTCGGATGCTCTTTTAGAATACGAAACGCTTTCAGGGAAAGAAGTCGATCAGATTCTTAAGGGAGAAAAAATTGATCGAACGCCTGTTGGGGGATCCTCAGGCTCAGGATCAGCTCAAACAAGTTCAAATCAAAAACAAAAAGAACCTGCAGCTGAAAAAGATAAATCGACAAAAAGTGAAAATGAAGGGGGCTCAGAGCCGGCACCTGTGCCAGTGTGATGTTTTTTTTAAGGATTTGGAAATCCAGATGATGAGGCGAGACGTTTGGGGGAAGGGAGTCTAAATTGAGCGATTTATTTGCAAACCTACATGCAAGTGTTCGCTTTATTGATTTTCTCGATGTAACGATCGTCGCTTTTGTGGTTTACCGGATCTTGCTTTTAATTAAAGGCACCCGAGCCATGCAGATGCTCACTGGGCTTGGAATCCTTGGGGTGGCATTTTTTCTTTCCTCAAATTTTGAACTGTTCACAACCCACTGGTTGATGGCTCATTTTTTCGATTACTTGAT
>CAYLWK010000111.1:0-4387 GCA_964387255.1 uncultured Oligoflexia bacterium | reverse complement strand
CAAGTCTCGAGCCTTAGTGGCAGTTTCTACGGGATTGCTCTCAAGAATGCAAAAAGACGAGATCGAGGGAGTGCTCGGGCATGAAGTCGCCCACGTTGCCAATGGAGATATGGTCACGATGACCTTAATTCAAGGTGTGGTGAACGCTTTTGTCATGTTCCTCGCACGCGTGGTTGCTTTTGCGGTGATGAACCTCACTCGAGATCGAGATAGCGGAGAAAGTCCGATTGGTGGTTTTGCGTACTATCTTGTGGTTTGGGTTTTGGAAGCGTTTTTCATGATCTTCGGATCGATGGTGGTTGCGTGGTTTTCTCGTTATCGAGAGTTCCGAGCTGATTTAGGCAGTGCAAAAATCGGTGGAAAAGAGAAAATGATTGCCGCTCTTGAGCGACTGCAAAAAACTATGGAGATTGAAGATCCTCACGCTCAGTCCCAAGCGGTTCAAACCATGAAAATTTCCTCAAAGCGAGGTGGGTTTCTTGCATTGCTAGCTTCCCATCCCCCACTTGAGCAGCGGATTCGAGCTTTAGAAACGAGCACCGAGGTTTAACACTTCTGTAGATGAGCGATGAAAGCGGTTTTCGGCTGACAAATATTCGGCAGAAGACGACCAAATAATTTTGGTTGTAAAAAACACTTTGAACCTTTCCAAGGCAGTGGTAACCCAAAGCCTATGGAAGCCCAAAAACAGTCTAAAAAAGTCAACGAAACACCGATTCGCACCTTTATTGAAACTCATTATCGCCATTTTAATGCAGCGGCATTGGGAGATGCTGCAAAGGCATATGAGCGTCATTTAGATCAAGGTGGCAAGATGATGGTGACCTTGGCAGGGGCTATGAGCACAGCTGAGCTAGGTGTTTCTCTAGCTCAAATGATTCGCCAAAATAAAGTTCACGCCATTTCCTGCACGGGAGCGAATCTCGAAGAAGATCTTTTTAATCTTGTCGCTCATGAACATTACCGACGTATTCCGAATTATCGGGATTTGACTGCCAAGGATGAAGAACGCTTGCTTGAGCAACAGTTAAATCGAGTCACAGACACTTGTATTCCGGAAGAAGAGGCCATGCGAGTTTTAGAGCGTCGTTTGGTTAAGTTTTGGAAAGAAGCAGATCAAACAAAAAAGCGCTATTTGCCTCATGAGTATTTTTATCAACTCATTCGTTCAGGTCAGCTTGAGACGGCTTATCAAATTGACCCAAAGAATAGTTGGTTGCTAGCGGCCTGTGAGAAAGATCTCCCTATTTATGTGCCGGGCTGGGAAGACTCCACCCTGGGGAATGTGTTTGCAGCTCGAACCTTAGATGGAACCTTAAGCTCATCCCATTGTATCAAATCAGGCATTGATTATATGGTGAATTTAATTCAATGGTATCGAGAAACCTCGCAAAATCATTCTATTGGTTTTTTCCAGATTGGGGGAGGCATTGCAGGAGATTTTCCGATTTGCGTGGTTCCTTTGCTGACGCAAGATCTAAAACAAAAAACTCCGTACTGGGGATATTTTTGTCAAATCAGCGACTCGACGACAAGTTATGGGTCTTACTCTGGAGCCGTTCCAAACGAAAAGATCACGTGGGGAAAACTTGAAGCAAGCACGCCTAAGTTTGTGATTGAGTCAGACGCAACCATCGTTGCACCTTTGATTTTCTCGTATGTATTGAATCAATAAGGCTTAGAGTTTCTCGACCTCAGACCAAATCGAGTACAGTCGATCTGTATTCGGGTGAGACGGGGCAATGTCTTTTGCAAAAAGATAAGAAGAGTGAATCATGGGCTTCACGGCTGCAGTCCAGGCATCAATTCGTTCGGCTAGAAGCGTGTTTTCTTCTAAGCTAAGTTGCTTGCTTTGTCTCATCTTAATGGCCTGTTTTAGCATTAAATAGGAAGTTCCACCAAGATGGTAATAAGCCTCATAGTTTTTTGGATCCACTGAAATTTTCGCCAATAGAAGTGCTTGGATTTCAGAAAGTTTATCCATAAAGACAAATGGATTCTTGCCAGGTTTGATTTTTTTAATATTGGTATGAGAAAGCTTTTGATTCACTAGCGCTCGTCCATACTGAAGCTTTGATGAAACTCTAAGTGTTCCAAGTGTTTGTTTGAACAAAGCAAAGGCAAGTTGACCCGAATCAGAGCGCGGACGATTGAGAATAAACGTTTGATGAGCACCGTTGGGCGTGATCAAAATCACGCGATCTTGTGCCTTTCGTTGGTTAGCAGCAGAAATCAAAACACCTCGGACCCATTCCTTGGGAGGTATGTGAGGATTCGGAATCTCAAGCCAACGAATTGAAAACTCAGAAGGTTTGAGTGAGTTCATTTCACTCACGTGTCGACCTAGAGTTTTATGGCGAATATCTGTGCAAAGAACTGATTCGCTAAACCCCATGGTATGAAAGTCAATGATGCATCGCTTGTAAAGTTGCGTCTGCTCTAAGGTGAGAGGCGTTTTAGGCCCCTCGATCGTGATAGCAATATCTGGAAGCTCCCATCGAGCAAGAATTCTGCCAGCAAAGTGTTTTGGCGGGCCTTTTTCATATGGAATCGAATAAAGGACAGTTTTGTTTTGTTCTGGGTTTAATCGGGTTGAAAAATGTCTTGGCCAAGCGCCCAGTGTATAAAAAAATGGAAGAGTCATCCAGTTTTTTTGAGCTTTCGCTTGGGGGATGTAATGCTTCCATTGAACTAAGTTGGCTCTTTTAAATAAAGGGTGATTGAAAAAAGCATGTTTAAAAAGTCCATAGCTCATTAAGAGTGACAGGCAGAGACTCACGCTTCCAATCCATCGTGTTGCTTTAGTGGTTTGGTTTCTGAAAAAGGGAGCCTTTAAAATACGACGAATCGACTTTTCTTTTTCTAGGCCCCAGAGGTGCTGGCCAAAAGTCCCCCCTAGAGTCTTGACTTGCAGCGCGTAAGCTAAAATAAGAGCAAAGTTGAAAACAAGTGAATCATCCCAGTTTAAAAGTGGAGAGAAGTTCAAAAATTTGACGCCAATCCAGTAAAGAAGAATCACCCAAAAGCTATCGGTGAGCACTGCACAGAAACGAACTAGAAAGGGAGCGTTGCCCTGAATGGCACTGGCACCTTTAACATCCATTTTTTGAGTTGGTTCAAATGAAGATGGACCCATCTTGCCGCTCTTTCCCCCTTCGGTAATCTAAGATTACACTAAAACTACATGGATTTGAATTCAACGTTTGGAGCTCTGCTAGGGCTTTGTGTCATTTTTAGTGCTCAATGGACTTTGGGAGTTGAGTTAAACTCATGGGTGCAATGGCTCCCGGTCGGAGTGATCGGCATCGGACTTTTGAGTTCTTCGCTGATCGCCTTCGATTCCTCTAGTTTGGCAAGAGCTTTTTCTCTTACGCCTTACCTGTTGCTAGACGATGCTTCCCAAAACTCACATCGCAGCCTCTGCGTTCTGCTTTTAAAATGGAATGAACTTGTGAGAAAAGAAGGTGTTCTGTCTTTAGATCAAGAAATCCAAAAAGAAGATAATCACTATCTAAAAAAATGGATTCAATGGTTAATTGAAGGACATTCGTTTCACACAGTTCAAAACTTGATACAGGAAAAAAAGAAAACACTCCAAAAAGAGCTGGAAGGTGGACTTGCAGTATTTCAACACCTTATTCTAATCACACCACAGCTCGGAGTGATTGCAGCCTGTTTTCCGCTCATGCAACTTGGTGTCTCTTCTTCCGAAACATCTAGCCTAATTTCGCGAGTGGAGTCGATGGGCCTGATGGTAAATGCAATTCTAACTGCGTTTATTTTAAACGTTTTTTTATTCATCCCAATGCTTAAGAAAATTAGTAAGCGAGCTCAGGCTGAACTCAAAGAGCTTCGAATCATTGAGATCGGTGTTTTAGGAATTTTAGAAGGCCTTCATCCAAAACTCATTCAAGAAAAACTTGAATTGGAGCTGGGTGTTTCTTTTAAACCAAGGAAATCAGATCAACCAGAAAGGACTCAGGTTGCTTGAAAAATTTGCTCGATCCTGACTCCTCACCAACTGCGTTAGAAAAGAATCAATCTTTCTGGCAGCCACTGAGTTTATTTCTTATTTTGCTTTGTGGAGTGCTCTCGCTAACAAGTAAAACTTCGATAGAATCACTGGAGATTATAGATCAAAAAGATCAATCAGTTTTGGACAAAGCTCCGAATAAGCCAATGAACCTAAAACAACCCGTTGCTACCTCGATACATCAGAGAGAAAAAGCGGATTCAAGCGGATCTATCATGTCTGGGATACCTCGATCTGAGAAAGACCACTTAATGACAAGACTTGAATCAAAGGTGAGTCTATTTGGTCAATCCCGAATCATTGACTCTGCTCAAGGAATTCGAATCGGTTTTAAAATTCCATTTTATTATTCTA
>CAYLWK010000110.1:0-2985 GCA_964387255.1 uncultured Oligoflexia bacterium | reverse complement strand
GCTATGTAATAAGAAAATAATTGCAACGGGATTGTATTAATAAGAGGGCTTAAATAGTAATTTGTTTGAGGGACTTCAATTACATGATCAGCGATTTTGCTTATTTGACTATCTCCCTTCGCAACAATAGCAATTAGCTTCCCGCTTCTAGCTTTTATTTCTTGGGCATTAGAAAATATTTTTTCGTAATTATTTTTGTTTGTAGCTATAATTATAGTGGGCATATTTTCATCAATTAAAGCAATTGGACCATGTTTCATTTCGCCTGCGGCATACCCTTCCGCATGAACATAAGCGATTTCTTTCAGTTTCAGAGCCCCTTCCAATGCGAGTGGATACGAATAACCTCTTCCGATGAAGAAAAAGCCTTTAGCCGATTGAACCTCTTTAGCAATTGATTTCACTGAGATTAAAAGGTCTTGTTTTGCTACCAAAAGCTGTTCTAGTAACTGCGGCAGACGAATTGCTTCATCAAAAAGCTCTTTGAGCTCGGAACATTCGATGGACTGATGCTCTCTTCCCAAAGCTCCAGCAATCAGGAGTAAATTCAAAAGCTGAGCTGAGAAGGTCTTCGTAGCTGCGACACCAATCTCAGGTCCTGCAGACGTGAAAAACGCAGCTTGCGCCTCTCTTGCGAGACTACTGCCTCGAACATTGGTGATTCCAAGTGTCGGGTGACCTAACTTTCGGACCTCTCGAATGGCTGCCAAAGTATCTGCTGTCTCTCCTGACTGAGAAATTCCGATCATCAAACTTCCATTTTCAATCACAGGATCTCGATACCGAAACTCACTGGCAAGTTCGACATCCACCGGTAGCTTTGCCCAACGCTCAATCCAATACTTTCCAAGAAGAGCAGCATGCCAAGACGTTCCGCACGCCAATAAAACAATTCTCTTAGCCTTTTTTAAAAGCTCAGCAGCTGGCTGAGCTGCCAATGGAAATGGATCTTGTTTGGCGCGATCTAAGACACTGTTCAAAGTATCCACCAATGACACAGGCTGTTCGAAAATCTCTTTCAGCATGTAATGGGGATACCCCTGTTTATCCAACTGCTCAGGAGTCCAGTCTAAATAAGTTGAATTTCGGTCAATTTTTTTACCAGTTTCAGTGTCATAGAATTCCATCGAGTAGTGACCTTCACTAAATCGACCCACCACCAGGTCTCCGATTTCTGTGAAAACCACATCCTTACTGTAGTCAATGAGCGCTTGGGCATCACTTGCAAACAAAATCCCACCCTCAGGATCTTTTGCAACGACAAGAGGGGAACCATTTCGGATGCCTACCATCACGCCCGGTTCATCCTCCGAAAGAATCACCACGCTACATGCGCCCTCAATTCGACGAAAACTTGTCCTCACCGCCTCAACAAGCGTTTTTCCACTTTTAAGCTGATCCCAAACTAAGTAGCCAAAAAGTTCACTATCGGTCTCCGACTCTGGTCGATATCCTTGGGATTCAATTTCTTTTTTAATTTCACGATAATTTTCAATAATTCCATTATGAACCAAAACAATCGGTCCAGTACGATGGGGATGCGCGTTTTGAGTCGTCGGTTTTCCATGGGTTGCCCAGCGCGTATGCCCTAATCCCCCTTGAGAGCCTCGAATCACACTCGATTCAGCCTCTGACCTTTTCATCAAATCTTGAATTCGTTGAAGTTTACCCTCAGATTTAATGATTTTTATTTTCTGATCTTCGAAATAAGCGATCCCTGCAGAATCATAACCACGATACTCTAATCGCTTTAAACCCGAGACTAAAACATCCTTGAGATTGCGCTCTCCTACATATCCCATTATTCCGCACATAAATTGCCTTTAACACTTTCTGTTGAAGATTTTGACGTCATTTGAGAAGTGCCTTCCCCTTGATCCTGATCTTCACGATCTTCAGATTGATCGTTTTGAGCTTTTGATTCTTTCACCTGTGAGCCAGGAGTGGATGAGGAACTCATGCCCATCAAACGCCTCGCAAATCCTTTTTTATTTACTTGCCTAGAGCGAGCAATGGCTAAATCCCCAGAAGCCACATCTTGAGTCACTGTGGATCCAGAGGCCACATAAGCTTCTTTTTCAATCCTGACCGGTGCCACTGTTTGGCAGTCAGATCCAATAAACGCGCCATCTCCAATGACAGTCTGATGTTTCCTTTGACCATTGATCACTCGTCCATCAAAATTGCAGGTCACAAAGCCACACCCGATGTTCACACGCTCGCCTATCAGAGCATCTCCTACATAGGATAAATGGGCGATGCTTGTTTTTTTACCAATCGTTGATTTTTTAATCTCAACAAAATTACCAATCTTGGCATCGTCTTGAATCTGAGAATCCGGCCTTAAATGAGCATAGGGTCCCAGCCGAACACGATCCCCCACCTGAGAATCTATACAAATAGTTCCCGTTTTAATTTCGCAATCGCTACCAACTTGAGTATTTTCGAGTCTAGATTGACTTCGAATGATCGTCCCTGCTCCAATTTTCACATTCCCTTTCAAAATAACATTTGGCTCGATCACAACGCCTGCATCCAACTTGACTTCTTCGTCGATCCAAATGGATTGACGATCCTGCAAGTGAACCCCTTCTAAAGAAACCCGATAAAGCTTCCGTTGATTTAAAATCTCAGCCGCACGCGATCGTTCCCAAGGATTGTTGACTCCCATCAAATCACTCGGTGTCCCCCACTGTAAGACATCAATCTTTTTTCCACTTCGAGAAGCTTGAAAAATAAGATCCGTCAAATAAAATTCATTTTGAGCATTTTTTGGAGTTAGTTTTTTAAGACCCGCCTTTAAAAAACTCGTTCTGAATAAAAAAACTGAAGTTGCAATTTCCTGAATGAGTTTCTCTCTTGGTTTGGCATCTTTTTCTTCTACAATACGTAGGACTTGCCCTTTTTTTCCACGACGAACCACCCTTCCGTACCCAGTTGGCTGAGTTACAACGCAAGTCATCATTCGAATGGGAAGCGTGCGAG
>CAYLWK010000109.1:0-3180 GCA_964387255.1 uncultured Oligoflexia bacterium | reverse complement strand
AAAACAAAAGTTCTCAAATGGCCATCGACCAAAAGTCGCTGTGGGCAGGGACTGTCGCCACTCGGGCAAACAATTAGCTCAAGCGTTGATTCAAGGTGTGATTGAGACTGGTGTCGATGTGATTGATATTGATGTTTGTCCCACGCCAGTCACGTATTTTAGTGTGTTTAATCTAGAACTTGACGGCGGCATCATGGTGACGGGTTCCCATAATCCCTCAGACTACAATGGATTTAAAATATGCTTAGGGAAGGAAACCCTTCATGGTGACGAGATTCAGGCGCTTCGACAGGATATAGAAAAGGGAAGTCCACCCGAAGGAGATGTAGGGGCTGTGACCTCGCATTCGATGATTGCAGCGTATATCGAGCACCTTGTGTCAAATGCTTCAAAATCGCTGAAACCGAAGAAAATTGTGATTGATGCGGGCAATGGAACTGCTTCCACTGTAGCCCCGTTGTTATTTCAGAAGTTAGGGGCAGAAGTGGTGCCTCTTTTTTGTGAGTTGGATGGAAATTTTCCCAATCACCACCCAGACCCCACCGAAGTTTCAAACTTAGAAGACCTTATTCAGATTGTGAAAAAAGAAAAGGCAGATTTTGGGGTTGCTTTTGATGGAGACTCAGACCGAATTGGGCTCGTTAATGAAAACGGAGAGATCATTTTCGGTGATCAAATTATGATTTTACTGAGTCGTCAGGTCTTAAGGCAAAACCCTGGAGCAACGATTATTTCAGAAGTAAAATCAAGTAGTCGTCTTTATCAAGACATTGAAAAACATGGGGGACGAGCATTGATGTGGAAGACGGGACATTCGTTGATTAAGAGCAAAATGAAAGAGGAAAATGCTGCTCTTGCCGGAGAAATGTCAGGCCATATCTTTTTTGCAGATCGGTATTTTGGATTTGATGATGCTATCTATGCGGCTTATCGGATTTATGAGATTTTATGCGAGACTGATAAGCCATTATCACAGCTTTTGGCTGATGTGCCGCCTGCCTTTGCCACTCCTGAAATCCGTGTGGACTGCCAGGAAAATTTAAAGTTTGACCTCGTCGAGGCGACCAAAAAGCGACTTTTAAAACTCAATGGTAAGGTCATTGATCTTGATGGTATTCGACTTGAGTTTGAAGACGGCTGGGGACTTTTGAGAGCCTCCAACACACAACCTGTACTCGTCCTTCGCTTCGAAGCCACATCTTTTGAACGTCTCAGTGAGATTCAGGCCCAATTCACAGAAGAACTCAAAAAAGCAGCTCAAGAGATAGGACACCCCCCCATTGAATCTTGATTTTAAAAAAGATTTTTTAAATAAAAATAATGATGAATCAATTGTGGTTCGAAAAGCAGCGGTTCATAACCTGAAGAACGTCAGTGTATCATTGCCTCGCAATCAAATGGTGGTTCTTACAGGACCTTCGGGATCTGGAAAATCGTCATTAGCTTTTGACACCGTCTATGCTGAAGGGCAGCGACGTTATATTGAAAGCCTCTCCGTGTATGCTCGGCAGTTTGTCGACCAGCTTGAGAAGCCAAAAGTGGAGTCGATTTCAGGATTGAGTCCAACCATCTCAATCGAACAAAAAACCACTTCTTATAACCCTAGGTCAACGGTTGGAACTGTCACAGAGATCTACGATTATTTACGTCTTCTATTCGCTAAGATTTCTAGACCCATTTGTTATCAATGCAAAAACCCTATTGAGTCACAAACCCCTGAACAGATCATTGACCAGATTTTATCTTTTCCTCAAAAATCCAAAATTTCAATTCTTGCTCCACTCGTGCGGGGCCGAAAAGGAGAGTATGCAAAAGAGCTCAATCAATTAAGGACTAAGGGGTTTGCACGCATCCGACTGGATGGACACGTTTTTGATCTCTCAGAAGATATTCCAATTGAAAAAAATAAAAAACATCACTTAGATGTCTATGTAGATCGCTTGATGATTAAATCATCTCAACCAGATTTACGTGTCCGAGTGAGAGAGGCTGTTGACATGGCCTTAATTTTAGGTGACGGGATGCTCGTTCTTCTTGTTCAGCCAGAGGGGAGTCTTGAGGAAGAAAGACTTGTTTCACAAAAGTTTGCTTGTAACCGGTGTGGAATTAGTTATCCCAATCCAGAGCCTCGAACCTTTTCTTTTAATTCGCCCATGGGTGCTTGCCCTGAATGCGATGGGCTTGGCATTGATCTCGACTGGTTAGACGATGGAGAAGAGCAAAGTTCACAATGGCAAGAGTCTGAAGGGATTACAGTGGATGAGCCTCCTTGCCCGAATTGTCATGGACAAAGACTTCGAAGAGAAAGTCGTCATTTCTTCATCGAAGAAAAAAGTATCTCTGATATCTGTGACCTTTCCATCTCCGAGTGTGTGACCTTTTTTAAAACACTGCCATTAAACCAGCGTCAAAAATTAATTGGCCATCGCCTGGTCAAGGAAATTATTGAACGTCTTCAGTTTTTAGAGCGTGTCGGTGTTTCTTACCTTACTTTATCGCGAAAAGCTAAAACGCTTTCTGGAGGTGAGAATCAACGGATTCGCTTAGCTAGCCAAATTGGAAGCGCATTAATTGGAGTCATCTATGTTTTAGATGAACCGAGCATTGGGCTTCATCCTAGAGATCATCATCGACTTTTGAATACGTTGACAGATTTAAAAAACCTAGGAAACACCGTTTTAGTCGTGGAACATGATCGAGACACAATAGAAAAAGCAGACTTTATTGTAGACATGGGGCCTGGTGCCGGAACAAAGGGCGGCAGGATCACTGCTCAAGGTTCACTTGAGTCTATTTTAAAAAATCCAAAAAGTCTCACAGGGCTTTATTTGAGTGACCAAAAAAAAATTGAAGTCCCTAAACAAAGAAGAAAGATCAATCCTAAGCAAGAAATTGTTATTAAAAAAGCAACTCGTAATAATTTGAAGTCAGTCTCCGTTTCAATTCCGCTAGGAACATTCACCTGTGTGACTGGGGTTTCTGGAAGCGGTAAAAGCACTCTCATCATGGACACGCTTTATCGAAAGCTCATGGCTCATTTTTATGATTCTGATGTGGGAGCCATTGAGGCTAAAGAAATTCTAGGTCTTGAAAAACTCGACAAAGTGATTGATATCGATCAAAGTCCAATCGGTCGAACCCCGCGATCGAATCCAGCGACTTATGTGGGAGTTTTCTCTT
>CAYLWK010000108.1:0-2798 GCA_964387255.1 uncultured Oligoflexia bacterium | reverse complement strand
TATGCTCAATTCGAAGCGTATTGCCGCTTTCATCAGTAATCAAAATCTTCGGTCGCTTATCAGGAGACTTCGATTCAATGATCACTTTATGAGAAAGTCCGGTCACGCTATCGAACTTTTCTTGCATCGTGATCCCTTCTTCGATGTCTTCAAATTTCACAATCCCGGAAATTTCAGTCACAATCGGAGTCGAATACGGATCCCACTCAGCAATAATCTGCCCTGGCTTTGTTTGATCTCCTTCTTTAACAAGTAGCTTCGCGCCATAAGGCAATGGATACTTCTCACGCTCTCGACCCTGAGGATCAATCACGTGCACTTCCCCATTTCGATTCATCACCGTTAAAAATCCAGATTTATTTGCAACTGTATCAAGCTGATGAAACCGAATGGTTCCTTTTGTCTTCACATCCAAATTGGATTGCTCTGCATGTCGCGCAGCCGTTCCTCCGATGTGGAAGGTTCTCATGGTAAGCTGTGTTCCTGGCTCTCCAATCGACTGAGCTGCAATCACCCCAACCGACTCTCCAAGATTCACCATGCGACCCCGAGCTAAATCACGACCATAACAAAGTCCACAAATCCCTTGTCGCTGACGACAGGTTAAAACCGATCGAATTCGAACTCGGTCGATTCCAGCTTCCTCAATGATCTTCACTTTACTTTCAGTGATCTCTTCATTCGCTGCAACGAGTGTCTCATTTGAAATAGGATCGATGATGTCTTCTAAAGCCACACGTCCTAGAATTCGTGTGCCCATCGACTCAATCACTTCACCGCCTTCAATCAAAGCACCCACGTAAATGCCATCCAGGGTCTCACAGTCACGTCCAGTCACAATCATATCTTGAGCCACATCGACTAAACGACGAGTCAGATATCCGGAGTTTGCTGTTTTCAACGCCGTATCGGCGAGACCTTTTCGTGCTCCGTGAGTTGACACGAAGTACTGAAGCACGCTCAAGCCTTCTCTAAAGTTAGCCACGATTGGAGTTTCAATGATCTCTCCTGACGGTTTTGCCATCAAACCCCGCATCCCAGCGAGCTGACGAATCTGAGCGTTACTTCCTCTCGCGCCAGAATCTGCCATCATGTACACAGAGTTAAACGCGGGAGCTTTCACTGTCTTCTCTTCGTCTTTAGATCCCTCAGGTGCATTAAACTGCTCCGTCGAAAGGTGTTTCATCATCGCAGATGCAATTCGCTCTGAGGTTTGAGCCCAAATATCAATGACTTTGTTGTATCGCTCACCGTCGGTGATCAATCCCTCAACATACTGGTTCTCAATTTCCTTCACCAAAGAATAAGCGTTATCAAGATTTTCTTCTTTTTCTTTTGGAATCAACATGTCGTGGACAGAAATTGAAACCCCACCTCGCATCGCTTGTTTAAACCCAGTTTTCATCAAACGATCAGCAAGGAGCACCGTTTCTTTATTTCCACAACGTCTAAACACAAGGTCAATCAGTTCAGCCAAATCTTTTTTACCTAAGACACGATTGTAATAGTCAAACTCAATCGCACTCGGAACGATTTCAGATAAGAGCACTCTTCCCACTGTGGTCTCATGAATCTTCCCGTGAACACGGCATTTAATTCTAGCCTGCAAGTCTACTTCTGACATCGCATAGGCATAATCCACTTCCTCAGGTCCTGAAAAATGCTTTCCAGCACCTTTGGCGTAAGGACGTTCACGAGTCATGTAGTAAAGACCTAAAACGATATCTTGAGAAGGAACAATGATCGGCTTCCCATGCGCTGGCGATAAAATATTATTCGTCGACATCATCAAAACGCGTGCTTCAATTTGAGCTTCAATCGAAAGCGGCACGTGCACTGCCATCTGGTCACCATCAAAATCCGCGTTAAACGCTGAACACACCAATGGATGCAGCTGAATCGCTTTTCCTTCAATCAAAACCGGCTCAAACGCTTGGATTCCAAGTCGGTGCAAAGTTGGCGCTCGGTTTAATAAAACCGGATGCTCTCGAACCACTTCTTCCAAAATATCCCACACTTCAGGACGCTGCTTTTCAACCATTTTCTTGGCTGACTTAATGGTTGTCACATAGCCATACTCGGAAAGCTTATTGTAGATAAACGGCTTGAATAACTCCAATGCCATCGTCTTTGGAATTCCACATTGATGCAATCGAAGCTCAGGGCCCACCACAATCACCGATCGACCTGAATAATCCACTCGTTTTCCAAGAAGATTTTGTCGAAATCGTCCCTGCTTTCCTTTCAACATGTCAGAAAGAGAACGAAGCGGACGCTTATTCGGTCCTGTGAAGACTTTTCCTCGCCGTCCATTATCAAACAAGGCATCTACGGCTTCTTGCAACATTCGCTTTTCATTTCGAATGATGATTTCAGGGGCATTGAGTTCCATCAACCGGCTTAATCGATTATTTCGGTTAATCACTCGTCGATATAAATCGTTCAAATCTGAAGTGGCAAACCGGCCTCCGTCCAATGGAACAAGCGGTCTCAACTCAGGTGGAATCACTGGAATCACATCCAGCATCATCCACTCAGGCTTATTTGAAACACTGCTTCGAAACGACTCCACCACTTTCAAGCGTTTCGCGAGTTTGGTTTTTTGAGCCTCAGAAGATGTCTGACGAATTTCTTTGCGAAGCTGACGCGCTAACGTTTCAATATCAACTTTTGAAAGTAACGTCTTAATGGCGTCTCCACCCATTTCCGCAGTGAAAATTTGGCCTTCTCGAACAAGCTGTGAATATTTTTCCTCATTGATGATCGCAAGCTCATCCAGTCCAGAAGTTCCTGGATCC
>CAYLWK010000107.1:0-9480 GCA_964387255.1 uncultured Oligoflexia bacterium | reverse complement strand
TACTTTTTAAGAAAAATAAAAATTTGAGCATTACCACAATTGAAGAACTTGTAGATTTGGTACTAAATCGAATTGTTTTTCTTCGAGTGGCTGAAGACAGAGAAATTCTCACTCGTCCTACTCTAATCTCATTTGCTGCAATCTGGAATGAAACTAAGAATGGTTCGCTTTGGGATTCTGTGATGGATCACTTCGAAAAAGTGAATGAAGACCTAAATGGAATCATGTTTCATCATCATGACGAACTCCATAAATGCGTTGGTGATGATCAAATAATCTATGATCTAATTTTGGCACTGTATTTTCCCAACTCCCCCTACAGGTTTGATCAAATTCCAATTGAACTGTTAGGGTCAATATATGAACTCTACTTGGGAAAGAAGTTCGAGAAAAAGGGACCGAGATTAGAGTTAGTCGATAAGCCAGATGTAAAAAAAGCAGGGGGTGTGTTTTATACCCCTCAGCATGTTGTAGACCACATTGTTTCTAATACGTTTCGAAAATTATTTTATCGAAAAAAATACTCTGAAATAAGCAAGATGAGAATACTCGATCCAGCTTGCGGTTCAGGCTCCTTCTTAATCGGAGCCTTTGGAAAGCTCATGAACTATCATTTGGAGTACTTAATTAACAATCCAAATGATGTGGGACAAGGAAAGTTCTTTCCAGATATCGTCGAAGATAAGACAGGCGAACGTAGATTATCCATTGAAAAGAAGAAAAACATACTCCAAAATAATATTTTCGGAGTGGATATTGACCAACAAGCTGTAAATATCTGCATGATGAGTCTATATCTAAAAGCGCTAGAAGGCGAACAGCGCTTGCCCACTAGAAAAGCCCTCCTTCCAAGTCTTGAAGCAAATCTTAAATGTGGGAATAGTCTGGTTTCAGCGTCTACAACGAAGTTAACGGAGTTGATTGGGGATGACTATTTGAAGAGAAAGCCTTTCAACTGGCAGACGCAATTTCCAAGGGTATTTAAAGCAGGGGGCTTCGATTCAATTGTGATGAATCCTCCCTACGTAAAAATTCAAAAGATGCTGGAAGATGACGTAAATGACGTCAAGTTCTTACAGACTAATTACCAGACTGCCGGCCAGGGCTCCGCCGACATTTACGTGGCATTTATTGAACGCTCACTTCAGTTGCTCAACAAGAATGGAATTCTTGGCTTAATATGTCCACATAAGTTTTTCCAGGCGAAGTATGGTGAAAAGGTCCGAACCTTACTCTCTAAAGGTCGAAAGATTTTTGAAATTGTTGATTTCGGAGACATTCAGATATTTGATGGAGCGAGCACCTATACTTGTCTGCTATATTGTGGAAATACACCTAGCTCTAAGATTAAGTTTACAGAAATTAAAAACAGCGAAAACTTGAGGAGAAGCCTTCAGACCTCATTTGATCTAAGTAATGCCTATGAATCTGATGATTTTGTTACAGATTATATAGATCAAAGCGAGCTTACCTCTCAAGAATGGAATATTGTGGTCGGGAAGTCTAGAGAGCCTTATGAAAAAATGCTAACCCAAGGCAAAACACTAGGGGAAATTTCAGATAAAGTTTTTCAGGGCGTAATTTCTGGGGCTGATCCAGTTTTTATTCTTGAGGGAAAACTAAATAAGAAGAAACCAACCCAGTCGCTTTATTCGCGCGCATTAAAAACAAAAGTTTGTGTAGAAACAGATATTCTTCGACCTGTAATGAAGGGGTATTCTGATATAAAGCATCTGCAGATCGCGGAGCCAAGTCACTACATAATTTTTCCTTACTACCTTAAGAATGGACGACCCAGCCTAGTTTCCGAAGATGACATGAAAAGTGATTTCCCAAACACTCTTAAATACCTGGAGAAAAATAGAAAGACTCTTGAAAAAAGAGAAAAGGGAAAATGCAAGGGAAAAGATTGGTACTGCTATTCACGCAATCAGAATCTCTTTCAATTTCAGCAGCCCAAGATCATGATTCCATATATGGTCGATCAATTGTCAGCATATTACGATTCCAATCAGAGCTTGTATTTTGTCAATGTCACTACAGGTGGGTATGGATTACAGCTTAAGCAAAAGATAGGAATAAGTGATGATTATTTGACTGGAATATTAAATTCATCGGCGTTGAACTTTTACCTAAAACTCGTAAGCAGTAATTTTCGTGGTGGGTTTTTCCCTTGTTCAAAGCAGTACTTGGATCAGTTACCAATCTTTCTTCCTAAAACAAAATCAGAATTGAAGGTGGCTGAAAAGATTGAGCGATTGATTAAATCCATACATATGCAATTGAGAAACGGAAAAAATCTCAGCCCAGACGAGCTTTACGAAAACCAAAAAGAACTAGATGCCTACGTAAATGAATTGTATGGGATAGGGTCGTTTCGAGATCTACTCGCCAGCTAAACTTCAATGCGACGGACTGATTTTGCTCGTGTTACGTCTCCGTCTTTTTCAGTATAAAATTGAATCTCATCATCGGGTTCTAGTCGTTTGTTCGGTTGGTCTACGTCAATGGCCGTATAGTGAATAAACACCAAATTACCACCATCGTCCTTGGCAAACCCATAACCCTTCTTCTCATCAAACCATTCAACCTTACCGACTTTGAGTTTCTCGATGTTCTTTTTGGTCCCCATAGATTCATTTTAGTTGTTTCATATCGATGACGCTACTATTTTCAGAACGCTCTGAACGCCGACACGGAATAGCTATTCGCTCAAGGCAATGACTTGATGCGCAAGATAGATTAAAAATGCCGTGAATAATGTCGGACGGGTAGCTAAGCAAGAGTAAAAATTAGTTACGTTCGGGTTTCTTTGCAATGATCAGAATACGATTTTGCTTGGTTTCTATCCCTTTGGGTGTCGAATATTTTTGAGAAATGGCCTTTAAATGAGCTGAATCATTAATGCGGTCAAAGTCTCTAACAGTAGGAGTATTTTCACAGAGCCTTATCCAACCTTCCAGAGAATAATAAGTTTTCCAAAATGCATTGCTAACTCGAACGTCAGTAAAATACTCGTTAAATTCTACTTGGTACAGTTCAGCTCTCTTTCCTTCTTCAAAATGGGTATAACAACCCCTCCAAGCGCCATCGACAAATCTTTGTTGAAGCGTCGGTTCACCGACAGGTGTTCCCTTAGATCTTCCAAATTCCTTTTTTAGGTTCCACTTATCGCGATCACCGATTTTTTCCAAAATCGCCACACCTCCCGGCTTAAGTACTCTCCATACTTCCCGAGTGTCGTGCACAGCCAACATGCAGGTAACAATATCGAATTGGTTGTCATCGAATGGAAGGGATTCTCCCGTGCCTTTTACAAGAGTAACGTTGTTCACTCTCCAAGATGCAATATTTTCTCTAGCCTGCTCAAGCATCTGTTCGCCTGGTTCAAGACCGATAATTTTTTGAACCCTGGGGGCAATATCTTTAAGTTTCTTAGCGGTTCCACAACCGATATCCAAAAGTAAATCTGTTGGTTTGGATATCTTAAGTACCTCTGTTACCTGGTCCCAAGGTTTACCTTCTTCGACTCCTCGAAGGAGTTGATTTTCGTAATCTTTGGAATAGTCGTTTGTGTTTTGAATCTCCATAACTCACTCCATCCCCAAAAAACGAACACCTTCAATAGCAGGCTTCGGAACAATCACAACGCCATTAGAACGAGCAAACTCCTGTATTTCAGGATCATCATAAGCTGTTGTGCAAAGATAGGTCTTGGGACGATCTGAAGTCCCTTTAAACCATTCTATGCCGGTTTGTTTACCATCTTTGAAGTGGTAGTCCAACACCAGCGTTTTTGACGCAATGCCATCAACCGGTATTGCACTGATCGAAGATAGATATCGTGCATCCATACCCTTGGGAAGATGTTCAAGTTTGTTTTTCCAGTAAGCCAACATTGAATGATCATCATCAACAAAGATGAGGCCATCTGAGTTTCGAACATCAATTTTTGTGTCGATCCACGACGGAGAATTTTCCTTCTCCAGAACAACTCTAAAAGTGGTTCTTTCCTGCGTGGACTCTAGCTCAATCGAACCCTTATTTCTCTCTACTGCTTGCTTTGCTTGTGCGAGTCCGAGTCCGGTTCCAATTTCTTTGGTGGTGAATCCTTCTTTAAATATGGTCTCACGCTCATCGCTGGGTATGATTGGACCATTGTTCGAAATCTCAATAACGATCTTATTTTCTTCGGTTGCAAGTTGAACCTTTATTTCGGGTTTCCTAACATATGAGACTGCTTCGACTGCATTTCTTAGAATATTGGAAATAGCTGTTTGGATCTCACCAGGAACAACCACTGACCAAACTTCGGGAATTGCTGCAAAGCCATCAGTCTTGATATCAATACTTGTATCCAAAGAGGACTTTGTTTCAAGTATAACGTCAAATACCAGTTTATCTAATAGAGTAAGTTTTGGTAATTCCTGACTGGATGTTGATCTATCGTTAAACATCGATCCATATTCCTTAAGAAGCCTTGAGGAAATGGATTTCAATCTCTCAATAGACAGCCGTTTGATCTCCAGTGACTTCTTGATTTCAGCCGCATCAACAATATTCTTGTTTATTGAGTATTCAACATTGTTTTGGGCTGATTCCATGCTTGAAAGCGGACTACGGATGTCATGAGCAACCTGGCGAGCGAGCTTAAGAAATTTTTGACTCCAGATTAGGTCACGCTTCTTTGCGCTGAGTTCGAGCCAACCCTTCTTTGATTCAGCCAGGCTATTCATCAACATTGCCATCACAAAACCACAGAAAGTTACGTCCATTAGATTTGGACCGGAAATGAAACGCAATGAAAGCAGAATTTCATACATTGCTATGACGGCGACCAAGGAAATCCCTATCCTGACCCAGAGTGACTCTTTCCTTGCGTAAAACAATGCTATTCCCATTGCGGTAAGATTTAAGGGCATTGAAACGTAAAACCAGTCTTCTACCGCGTGAGAGGCACTAAGCATATCTGGTGCAAGTCCAATCCTTACAGCACAAATCAAAGGCAAAGCGATAAAAATGAAATACAGCCACTTCCTTCTCACCTTGGAAATCCAGAATGCGTAAAGATAAATCAAAGTCATTCCGGTGAGTGCTGAAAGAACAACTATTTTGTATGAATTCACCAATTCAAAAAATGGAAAGAATGCTCTGCTACGTCCGACACCAAAAATTGCATAGCTGACTCCTACCATCGATAGGAGTACATGGTTCCAGAACTGACCTCTCGTAGACCACCAAGGCATGGAAATAATGGACAGGAACAAGAGTAAGATGGGGAGTCCAGCCTTATATGAATACCAGAACACACCATCCAGAATCTTTTTGTTCTGAAGCTTGTTGTGAGGCCCAATCTCCACTTCCGATATCGAAAGCCCTTTGCGACCAACATACTCAACGTAAGTTTCAACCCTTAACTCGTTCTTCGATTTGAGAACATGATCGGGAATCAAATACTCACGGAAGTCCCCCAAATTTGGTTGGAACCTTGGCGGAAACTCACCTGTAGCTCCTATAAGTTCACCGTTTATCCAGACTTTATCGGCGTCCCCAATTTGCCCCAGATAAACACCAAGTGCAGAATGCGCCCCCGTTTCGGTTGAAAAATTGCTCCTGTACTCAATGTAACCCTGAAAGTTTCTAGGGAATCTGTGTCCTACTTCCGCCTTTTTCCATGCAGTCCAGACCGCACCATTCTGGGCGGTCCTGTACTCCCAATCCATCGGACCTTCGATGGCCCAAGAGCTTGCAGCTCCGAGGCTGATAAATGCTAATAAATACAAATTCTTAACTAGACTCATTTACTTCGCACTTCGGCACGATACTAGTTATCACAGTTGAGCAATTCGGTCTATTTATGATATGCATGGAGCGTCATAGGAATTATGGAGGATCTGACCCTGAAAATCCTGGTTGTAGAAGACGAAAAATTACTCCGAATGACCTTCGGCCGAGTGCTGGACGGCCATAGTGTATTCGAAACCGCGTCCCCTCAGGAGGCCAGGAACCTTATCACCGAGCACCGATTCGATGTTGCTTTTCTAGATCTCCAGTTGAGTGAGGGTGATACGGCGTTCACAGGCAAATCTTTAATTACATATCTAGTAGATGAATCCCCTACGACATCAATCGTTGTGATGACTGGCCAGGAAGAAGAAGGACTCATAGACGAGTGCATGGATCTTGGTGCAGACGACTACATATTCAAACCGATTCAATGGCCGCACCTCTCAAAAATTGTTGCTAAAGCGCGGAAGCTTTCAGACTTGAAACGAACTAAGGCTGATATCCCAACCAATACCGTTCCACTTGAAGAAAAACTGAAAACGAAATCCCCTAAACTTAAAAAGGTATTGAATGACCTTAAAAAACTACGAGGAAAAAGCCTTTCCGTACTGATAACCGGTGAAACCGGAGTGGGGAAAGAACTCCTCGCCAGGTACTTGTGGCAACTAGAGGAAAATCCTTCCCGCCCTTTTGTGGATGTAGATTGTGGTGCTCTGAACAGTAACCTGATCGAATCGGCATTGTTCGGACACCGCAAAGGTTCCTTTACAGGTGCGATTCAGAATCAAGTTGGAAAGCTCGAACTTGCTGATAATGGTGATATTTTCCTGGATGAAATTGGAAATCTGCCTAGTAATCTTCAGATCAAACTTCTGAGAGCATTAAATGACAAGAGTATTACCCCAATAGGTAGTTCCTCCTCCAAGCATCTTAATTTCAGAACGATCTGTGCAACAAATGAAGATCTGGAAACTCTTGTCGCCGAAGGGGCTTTTCGATCTGATCTATTGTACAGAATACGAGATTTTCATGTGGAGATACCGCCACTCAGAGAACGTCTTGAAGACCTGCCGAACATTGTACGCATTCTGCTTGATGAAAGTGGTGCATTCGAAAAGGATCTGAGTAAAGAAGCTTATGAGTTTTGCAAAGCCTATAGCTGGCCCGGAAACATTCGGGAGTTATCAAAAGTGCTTCGCGTATCGGCAGAACTTTCCGAAACTAATTTGATCTCTCCGGGAGAAATCAAGGGACAATTGATTGCCTCTCCTCAGGTAGTTCGCACGGAGAATGAACTTATGAATCTGCCTATTTCCAGTGGCGAGTTTCAAAGCAGAGTACAGAGTTACGAGCAGTATCTGGTTAAGTCTGCTTTTAGAGGGCGAAAATCTGTTGCGGCAGTTGCCAAACATCTCGGGATCACAAGAAATACGCTGGCGTCCAAACTCAAGAACTGGGGTTGGAGTTCGCCCAAGAATCTTGACCGTTAGCACCATTTTGGTGGGTCAGTCTTGGTCCCAGTTTGACCTGAAAAATTTAGTATAATCTTCAATCCAGGCGAGTGATCTTCCAGGGAGATTTCAATTTCATGTAGCAGGCAAATCGCCGCGACAAGACTGAGCCCTAGTCCACGCCGGGATGATGCATTGCCTTCACTACCTCGCACTCTATAGAAGGGTTTGAAAACCTCTTTTCTAAGGTTTTCATCAACTCCGGGACCTCGATCTCCAATTGTCAATCTAACCCCCTCGTTAGTATCGTTCTTTAAGTTCACCAAAAGTTTTGGCTTCATCCCAGAATGGTAAAGAACATTGTCAAACAGATTTGAAAGCATCTGTTGAATGAGGTGCTTGTCCGCATTAATCCAGATTTCAGATGCTATGTTTGCCTCAATGGAACCATCTACTTCCTCAAAGGCAGGTTGATAGAAATCAATAACCTTGGATACCAGCTGGGAAAAATTTAGGAGCGTAAAACCAGATTTTGCAGATCTTGATTCAATTTCGGAAATATTTAGAATGGCTGTAAATACAGCCAGAATTTCGTCAATGTCCTCTATTGCATTTTCGGTATATGCTTTAACATTCTCGGGACTCTTTGAGATGTTTTCTATCTTTTGTCTGAGGTGGGAAAGTGGAGTTCGTAGGTCGTGGGCAATGCTCGTTGTGACATTTCTGGAGCTTTGGATCAATAACTCGATCCTATCAAGCATTTTGTTAAAAACCTCTGCTAAGGTATCCATCTCATCTCCATTTTTGGAGAGATGAATTCGCTCCTCAAAGCCACCTTTACCGATTCTTTCAGCCGCAGAAACCATCTGTCTGACTCTTTTTAAAGCTTGTTGACTTAGGAAGAAGCCACCGGCACCTCCAATAAAAATGGTTGCAACAAGGGCCCAGAGAAAGGTCTCCATGAGGGTTCGTTCCGTTTCAAGTAGCGGGGTTCTGGACCCAGCTACTCCAAGTACATATCCCTTATTAAGACTTACAGTGTACAAAAGAATTTCAGTTTGATCTTCTGCTTTGCCCATTCCGAAAGAAGCTTTACTCCACCCAAAGGGTTTGTCGAGATTGTCTATGGAATCAAAAACAATTTTTCCATTTGGGTGCTTTAAGAAATACTTAAGGCGCTCCTCGCCTGGATTCTTTTCAATTCTTTCCTCAATTTCTTCCATGAGCTCCGAAAGCCCATCTTCTTTGTACTCAAACATCAGGAAGGTCACTTCATCTCGGATTCTTTTTTCTAAATCGGAATGAAGTGCAGATCGAACATTAAAAAAGGTCAGCCCAAAAAGCAGGGTTACTGAAACTGTAAAAAGAGCAAGATAAAGTGCCGTAAGTTTAAGGCTTGTGCTGTGAAAACTCCTACCTAGCTTTACCATCGATCTTGTATCCTACTCCCCGTACCGTTTGTATCAGTGGAAAAGAGAATCCTTTATCAATTTTAGATCGAAGTCGGCTAATGTGAGTTTCGACCACGTTGGTTTTGGGGTCAAAATGAAAATCCCATACTTTCTCAAGCAACATGGTTCGGGTGACAACTCTCCCCTGATTTTTCAGAAGATATTCCAAAAGCCTGAATTCGGTTGGTTGAAGTTCAATACTCCTTCCATTGCGAGTCACTTTTCTACTCAGTAGATCTACCTTTAGGTCAGCACAGGTAAGATCCGTGTTTCCTTGAGTAAGCGGTGGGCGACGGCCAAGAGACAAAACCCGCGCATACAGCTCGTCAAAGGCGAAAGGCTTGATGAGGTAGTCATCGCTTCCTTCTTGTAAGCCCTCCACTCTATTTTCCACACTACTCATCGCGGTTAATAAGATGATGGGTACCTTATTCCCAGTTTTGCGAAGTTTCTTTAAAACCTGAATCCCATCTATTTCCGGAATCATTCTGTCAAGTATAACCATCTCATACAGCCCTGATTGTGCCCGGTCAATTCCATCCGTCCCAGAAACCACATGGTCGATCACATGGCCGTGTTCTTCAAACCCCTTTGTTACAAAGGCTGCGGTCTTCAGATCATCTTCTATGAGGAGTATTTTCATCTGCAGCATCCTACCAAACTTAGTTGGGTCTACCCAGGCTATGAACGAAGATTACAAAACTGTATAGTTTCGGAAACCCAGGGGTAATGTTTGCTTGTTAAAGTAACCTCCATCAACAAGAGACAGGAGGAAGCATGAAATCTAAAAC
>CAYLWK010000106.1:0-9610 GCA_964387255.1 uncultured Oligoflexia bacterium | reverse complement strand
TTTGGAGTTTCTAAAAATCAAATCTATGACGCTTCACTGGAAATCTTTTCAAAAAAAAGGCGATCTTGAGCTTGATTCCGGACACGAAGCCATTACACTTTTAGATGTGGTTGTGGTCTGAATCCATGGAAGGGTTCGTGGGAGAAAGTTCTAAAAACTCTCAATGGCCTCAGAATCCGTTAGGATGACAGGAGACTGAGGCTTTTTAAAAATGACCATGCCATAGGCAGGAAGCCGATGCCCAGTCCCTCGAAAAAAAGCACGAAGCATTCAACGAAGCGCTCGAAAGCTTCGCCTTCTAAAAAACGCTCAAATCAAAAAAAAACGAAAAAGCAAAAAAAGAAAGAAGTCATCCGCGACATCAAGGCGCTAGATAAAGATCTCACGCGCTTGGTAGCTGAGATGAAAGAAAAGGTTCGACAGCTCGAGTGTCTGACTGAATTTTCAAGCCTTCTTAATTCCACATTGGATCCAGACACTGTCCGAGAAAAAGCTTTAGAGGCAACGTGTGAACTTTTAGTTTGTGAGACCGCTTCTTTGTTTTTAGTCGACGCAGAAAAAGGCGAACTTTATTTTGAATCGGCTCTAGGGGATGTTGGAAAAAAACTAAAAAAACAGATCCGGCTCCCAATTAATAATCAATCTCTGGCGGGATATGTCGCCATGACGGGAGAATCACTCCTTTTACACGACGTTGAAAATGATCCGCGCTATTTTAAGAAAATAAAATCGAAAACTGATTTTAAAACAAACACGATGCTTTGTGTGCCTGTCAAAGCCAAAGATCGCATTATGGGAGTGCTACAAGCCATTAATAAGCTTGAAACCAATTTTCAGAAAAAAACAAAGTTTGATTGGCCAACGTTTTCTTCGGATGATCTTAAAATGGCTCACACGCTTGCACACCAAGTGGCCATTGCCGTAGAAAATGCCCTTCTTTATGAGGACTTAAAGCAAAGTTTCTATGATACCGTTGAAGCTCTTGCTGAGGCGATTGAGAAAAAAGATCGTTATACGGGAGGCCATACCAAGCGGGTGGTGCATTTTTCGATGTGCATCGCCAAATACTGCGACCTCACGGAGGAAGAGCTCGATCGCATTCGTCTTGGAGCGATTTTACATGATGTGGGAAAGATCGGAATTGAGGATAAAATTTTAAAAAAAGCCGCTCCACTCGATCCTTATGAGTGGCCCGTAATGAAACAACATCCAGAGCTTGGGTTTCATATTATGAAACGAGTGCGAGGTTTGAAAGATGTGATTCCAGCCATGCGCTACCACCACGAGCGCTGGGACGGAAAAGGCTATCCTTTGGGTCTAAAAGAAGAAGAAATCCCACTCATTGCTCAAATCATCGCCGTAGCGGATACCTATGATGCGATGGTTTCAACACGTCCGTATCGAAAAGGCCTTGATCCTAAAATTGCTTATGATGAGATTGTGCGCCATAAAGGCACTCAGTTTTCACCCAAGGTCGTGGAGGCTTTTCAAAAAGCCTATCAACACGAAAAGATGGGCCAAAATGTCGATTGATTCCCCTGAAAACAGCTGATACCTTGCTCTTTATGTGCGATTAGTTGACCACAACTGTATGGCTGTGACTCAGTGTACGGAGAGGGTGGGTGAACTATGAAGCTTCAACGAGCGACCGTGCTACAAGTCGAAAGCAAGCGACCAGGGAGTCAACAGCGATGTCATGGTTTGATGACTTAAAAACACCTCGAATTAAACAATCAGATGAGCAAAGGACCTCCAAAGTGCCTGGAGGACTTTGGATGAAATGTCCAAAGTGTTCAGAAATTATTCAAACCAAAGTGCTTCAGGAAAACGCAAAGATTTGTATCGAGTGTGGTCATCATTTTCGAATGTCAGTGACGGAACGGATTCATTGGCTCTTAGATCCAGGGTCATTTGAAGAGTATGGCAATGAGCTGTATTCAAAAGATCCACTGAAGTTTGATGATGTGAAGCCTTATCAAGCGCGACTCAAAGCAGCTTCAGAGAAGACTCGATTGGCGGATGCTTGTGTGACGGGGAAGGGGAAGATCCAGCGGATTCCTTTTCACCTTGCTTGTTTTGAGTTTAAGTTCATGGGTGGAAGTATGGGCGTGGTGGTGGGGGAAAAAATCACCCGAGTTTTCGAACAATCGTTGAAGGAAAGACTGCCAGCCGTTGTGATTTCGGCATCAGGGGGAGCACGAATGCAAGAGGGGATTTTATCTCTCATGCAAATGGCGAAAACAAGCGCACTGATCGATGAGCTTCGAACGCAAGGCATTCCCTACATCAGTGTCTTAACAGACCCCACGACGGGCGGTGTTGCAGCTTCCTTTGCCATGTTAGGGGACGTGATTCTAGCCGAACCGGATGCGTTGATTGGGTTTGCTGGGCCACGAGTGATTCAACAAACCATTCGTCAGACCTTACCTGAAGGATTTCAAAAAAGTGAGTTTTTACTCGACCATGGTTTTGTCGATCGAATCGTTTCTCGTAAAGCGCTTGCAACTGAGCTCAAAGAGTGGATGTTAAGACTGGGGCAGCGAACTTGTCGATTTCCAAAAGGTTAATAGGCACTCTAATCCCATTGATGATCGTGGGCAGTTTTTTTTCAGGCGCTTGGGCCTCAGGCCCGCTCCATTGGTCAGGAAAAAAAACTCGATGGGACCGGAAAAATGGCATCGTTGAGCTGTTTGAAGATGCTCGGGTCACCCAACCAGGGCAAGTACTCACGGCAGATTATATTTATCTCGATTTAAATAAACGACATGTGGATGCAAAAGGCAATTGTGTCTATCGCTCTGAAACGGTCACGATCGAGAGCGAAGAGATTCATATGGGAATTGATTCGCGTCTAGGTTCCTTTATCGAAGGAAGAGTATCGGATGGTGCGTTTTTACTTCAAGGGGAGGTGGTGGAGAAAATTGGGGTGAAGCGCTACCGCACTAAAAATGGAAAGTACACGACCTGTGTTGACTGTGCTCCGAGCTGGTCATTTGAAGGTGGAGAAGTTGAGCTTGAAGTGGAAGGGTATGCTTATCTTGAAAATGTGAAAGTCAGGATCAAAGATGCCCCATTTGTATGGTTTCCCTATTTGGTGGTGCCGATTAAGCGGCAACGACAAACCGGGCTTTTGCCAATTCGATTTGGGATTGCTGCAGCGACGGGGAGCTGGGTGCTTCAGAGATTATTTCTTGCGACGAGCGATTGGTCCGATATGACCCTAGGGTTGGGGTGGTACTCCGAACGAGGTCGACGGTTGGAATGGGAAGGGCGCTATCAACTCACTCCTTTCAGTTACGCCCGAGCCAATGTGTTTAGCGTGAATGACTTAGAAGGGGACCCTGTTCAGAACCGATGGGCGATTCGTGTGGATCAACGTCAAGAGCTTCCGTGGGGAATCACGCAAAAAATTGCGATTAACGAGGTGAGTGACCTCGAATATCCCATTGATTTTCCCGGAGACATTGGAGGACGAGAAGATCCAGCAATGACTTCCGAGGTCCAGCTCGCGCATGTAGGAAAGCAATTTAGCGCATCACTTGAAGCGAAACGGCATCGAAATTTACTCTGGTTTGAGGAGCCCACGAAGTTTGATCAAAGAACCGTTCAGATTCTCCCTCGCGCACGTCTTGCGACAAGTGATCGTTTTTTATTTGGAACGCCCATTGTCGCTGGAATTCAAGCAGAACTCACACGGTTTGACCGAGCTGCGGGTGCCTTTGACTATGATCCAAGCTCTACTCCGGGCGATCCCATTGAACCGGGAGTCGATCCTATTCGGAAAGCCACGCGTGTTTCAGCAACACCACGTTTGTACGCGAGTTTTCGTCCCTTTGACCTATTTTCCTACACCCCACGAGTCGAGTATCGTTCGTATTTTTATTCGTTTGATCAAGAGTACCAGGATCTATCACGAGGTTATCTTTTGGTTCAAAACGATCTAAGCATGCAGTTTGAAAAAGTATGGGGTTCAGGCACCGTTGAAGATCCTAAAATGAAGCATCTGCTTCGTCCAAAGATTCGATATGCTCGAATTCCCTATATCAATGAACCTTCTCACCCGTTTCTGACTCAAGTAGATCGTGAGACAGGGTATGCGTTTGACCAATTTGATGATGTTCCCTTGACCAGCACGAAGAATTTGGAAAACTATTATATTCCTTTGGGAAACAGTCTGAGTTATGAGGTCGTCAGTCAGTGGATTCAAAAAAACCCGAACAGTAAGGGTGCGTTGCCACAGTACACGCAGCTTGCAAAGCTGACAGCGGGTCAATCGATCGATTTTTCTGAACTCGAAAAACCGGTGAGTGAGCGGATCCCACTCACTCGATTTTTTTCAACTGCCTCACTCAACTTAAACCCAGTTGGTTTTTCGGCAGTATATTTTTACTATCCTCATCTGAACCGATTGCTTCCTCCTGGGACCCCCGAGGTGCGTTCGCCTCATGAGGTGAACTTAAGTCTTTCATACTCACTTTCTGAAAAGCCATTGACTTATCAGAACCCTTTTCGAAGAAGTCTTTCTTTGAGTTACTATTTTAGAAAGCTCAATTCCTCAATCGAAGGGATGATTGGTGAGTTTGGGTATTCTTTGACAGATCATTTATTACCGGTAATCGGTGCCCAGTATGATTTTTTGACACAACGATTTATTCGAAGCTATCTTGATTTAGAGTTTAGAAGCCCTTCGAAGTGTTGGCATATTCATTTTCGCGCTGAGCACTTTGTGGATAACGGGATTGCCATCAATTTTAACTTTGCCTTAGATTTTACTGGGCAGAACGGGAACCTTCTTTAAGTCTGCTTAAGGGTTCTTTACACTAAAGAAAGAGGGAAACCATGCTGATTTTACTTTCAAACGACGACGGGGTGCATGCAAAAGGTCTGAAGGCGATGTACAAACGATTGAAGGCTTTAGGCCGAGTGGTGGTCGTGGCACCGTTGGAAGAGAAAAGCACGACTGGACATTCCTTAACGCTTCACAAGCCTCTTCGATTGATCCCAATGGAGGACGAGAAAGATTTTTATGGCGTGAGCGGTTCTCCTGCAGATTGTGTTTATCTTGGGATTCGAGAGGTCTTGAAGAAAAAACCTGATTTAGTCGTTTCTGGAATCAATCGTGGCGCCAACTTAGGTCAAGATGTTTATTATTCGGGGACGGTTTCAGCGGCAAGAGAAGCGTGCATCTTAGGGATTCCTGCTTGGGCGGTGAGCCTGTGTGTGGAGTATCGAAAGCGACCCGTTGAGAGTAAGCTAAACTACGATGCGGCTGCTAAAATCACGGTCGAAGCGATTCGAAAATTAAAAAAATGCCCGCCCCCAGTCCACACACTTTACAATATCAATGTTCCTGATTTGCCGTACTCCAAGATCAAAGGCATTCAAGTGCCTCGCCAGGGATTTCAGCACTATAGTGGTACGATTCTAAAGCGACGAGATCATCGAGGCAGAGATTACTTTTGGGTGGGAGGCCAGTACAAAGGTTTTAAAAAAGAAGTTGGCACTGATGCGTTTGAAGTAAATCGAGGGTATGCTGCTTTATCGCCGCTACAGCTAGATTCTACGAACTATTCAATGCAAGAAAAAGTAAAGGATGCTTTAGGAATATGATGCAAAAAAGGGATGCTCATCGTCAGATCATGCCTTGGGTAGTGGTTGTAAGTTTCCTCATCAGTCAAGGATGTTCGAGTATTCCGGATTCACCCCAAGGAAGGCGAGGCTTATTTCAACGGGGCCTTGATCATCCAGCAAGCGCTTCAGGAAATTTAGCAAAAAGCGCACGAGATAAGCCGGTATCAAAGTACCGGATATCTTGGTCTCAGTATTTAAAAATCAAACAAAAGATTCGTGATTGGGATTGGCCTTTGAAAAAAGTACGGTTCTCGTCACACTTTGGGAAACGTAAACGGCGTTTTCACGAGGGCGTGGATTTAAAAGCGCGTGTGGGCACTCCGATCTTTGCGGTCTCCGAGGGAAAAGTGTATTACTCCGGGTCGGGGATCAGCGGTTATGGAAGAATGACCATCCTAAAGCATCCAGGCAATCTTTATACGATTTACGCTCACAATAAGACGAATCTTCTTAAAAAAGGAGATTCCGTTAAAAAAGGACAGTTGATTGCGTATTCAGGGCGCAGTGGTCGGGTCACCGGGCCGCATCTTCATTTTGAGATTCGTCATGGCACCGAACCCTTAAATCCCGTACGGCTTTTGCCGCGAAGAATTTAGAAAAAAGGCTAGCCTAAGTTTTTTTGACCGGTTTCAGTTAAGACTGGTCGAACACGGATTATTTAGGTCAGCTTAAGTGGGATCGAGTTGCACAAACTCCAAGGTGTTTGGATGCACTAGGATGCGCTCAGGATCCAAGAGATAAGCGGTCTCAGCACTCCCATCGGAAAGGACCTCCAAAACGGTAAGTCCTGGAAGGAACGTGTCGAGGCCTTCTCCTAAAGCTCGATACTCTACAAACGCACGATATCTCATCAGATGGTAATGGCTTTTGCCAGCTTCAAGAGGCGATCTTGGGGGGGGAATGAGCACTAGATCATTCACGATATCTCCATCTTCGTTTATGGATAATGTGTATCGATCAAAATACGTCATCGTCGGAAACTTAGCTCTTAAATAATCCTCCATGGATTGGACTAACCCTTGGTAGCGGTCAATTAAAAAATCTTTTAAAGGCTTTGGAATGTAACGACTCTTTAAAACATCTTCTAGAGTTGCGGCTTTAAAGTCTTCAAAGGCCAATGAAAGTGGTTCTCCTCGAATTTTCTCTGGCCATAAAAAACGAAAGCCTGGGATCTGAAAGCGATCAAAAAAAATGCTCTTCATACCTGCATAAAGAGAGAGTGCTTCCTTGAAATTATCTTTGGAGTGATACTGTTTTAAAAGAAAAGATTCAGGACCCGTTGGCTTATGGTCATAGCTCCCTCCTAAGAAACGTTCCATTTGGCTGAGTTCTTCGGGGTCTGAAGGTTCTCTGATGAAACGGTAAACGATTCCATCATTTCCCTCACCGAGATAATAAGGATGATAAATTGACAGAGGGTCAATATAAGGATGATTCGAATCTATCTCTAAAAAATCGATGGAGGGTCCTTCGCTTGTTTGTAAGCGTTTTCCCGGGTAGCGAGCCAAAAAGAAAGGATCTTCTGAGCCTAAACCGACCGTCTCTCGAAGAGAAGCAAGTTCTAAAGCGCCGCGACAATTTCCGATTGAAGAGCTAGCACTACTCCATGCAAGGAGTCCTGATAAGGCAATCAAAACAGTGGCAGAAAAAGGAAGGTGCTTTCGAAAGCTGAGGGCGGCTCGTTCAAAGAAAAGCTCTCTTGTGATTTTCATAGGGATGCTGATAACACACAGAGTTGTGATAATCCATGAAAACTAGATGTTAAAGGTCAAATGATTAGGAGCTTCGTGCAATGAGTTTCGTTGACCTAGGGCGAAGCAACCTGAAAACCACTCGTTCTAAATAAGTTCAAATTGGAAAAACTCTAGCGTCTTTGCGTCCACCCAAATCCGACTCGGATCAATCAGATACAATCTTTTTGGATGAGCATCCCAGGGAGTCCATTCAATCAACTCGAGTCCTGGTAACATCGAAGGGACTCCTTCGTGGGGGTCAGGATTGGCACGACTGGGAGGGCTTTTGGTGTCGTCCACTTCGAAAGGGTACCGAATCAAATGGGTGTGAGAACTGTCGGGCTGTTTGGTTCTTTTTTCTCGAAGGTCTTCAAAATCTGACACTTCACCGAGATCATCACGCATCTTATCGAGAAAGGTCATTTGAGGAAACTTGTTCTGCCGAAGGAAGGATTCCAGAGTTTGGATGAGTTCCTGATATCTCAAAACCAATGCGGTTTTGAGAGGCAAGGGGAGATTTGGGTTCTTCAAAACGTCTTCGAGTGTCTGTCCATGGATACGATCATAGGTAAACGCGGTGAAATCTTGTCTTGCTAATTCAGGCCACTGGATTCTAAAGTCTCGTTTAAGAAACCCAGTCAAAATGGTGTCTCTTAGGTATTCACTCTGTTCAAAAAAGCCTGCGCCTAGTTCTGCTGACTCATAAAATTTTAAAATAAACGAGCGAGGCGGGCTCGGAGTTTCAAGATAATCTCCAATTTCCCGGATGGCAGGAGCTGGTGGGGGACTCACATCGTCGACTTTGGAGATAAAACTATAAAAGTGAGCATTCCCATCAAAGCTGGCTCCTAAGTGAAAAGCGTCATAACGGAGGTCGGGATCAACATGGCGCTTAGAGATTCCTTCGTCATCGAATTCGATGTGGAACCTAGAATCAGCGGTGCCCGTGCTCCGAGTTGAGGGTAAAAAAAATGCGTCTCCAGAGTTTAACCCGAGTTCCCGACGCAGCGCCGTTGTATTCATGAAATGATCACAATGATTGTCCGTTGCATGAGCTTGAGTCGAACCCAAGAGTGCGGTACTTAGCGCTAAGAAGCGAATTAGAGGCATCTTTTCTGTACAGAACACACTGACTTGAAAGCTGCCCCGGTGATAAGGCTTTTGACTCTCAAAATTTTCTCTCATGGGGGCAGGGAATAACACACATGTTTGTGAGTAAACAGAGAAAAGAACGCTTCTTGGTCTATTTTAAATTTAATCTATTTAAAATAGATCTTTTGTCTAGGGTCAATGAAATCAATTCATTATAGGATGGCGGGTGATTCTAGATCTTGGGGCGTTTGCTGAAGGAGTCCATGATGTTCAAATCAACGGACTTCGTCTGAGAGAGTTGTTTTAAAGTCTCTTGGAACAAACCCTATTTCCTATTTAGAGAACTTAGTGGGTCTCTAGAATGCCGAGAAAGATTAATTGGGATTTTTGTGGTTCTAACAAGGTTACTTATTGCATCTGGTCGAGCAGACTTGGATAGCGCACAGAAGCCCTGGGGTTCTCCTCCAATCACCAAGGAACCCGTTCTTCCTATGACCCAAGCAGGTACAAATAAGCTCAGGCTTAAGGATCGTATGATTTAGAAAACTGGTGTTTTGTTTTCCAAAGTCACGAATGTAAGAGTTACTCGGAAAACGAGGGGCATCAGTCTGAATTATTTGCATCCCAAATATTCAGGTCAGGCCAATCTGAAAAACCTTCTTTGACTTGGTTTGCCAGAAAGTCACTCACCTGTTTTTCGGTGAATGATGAGTCGGCCTCTGTAATAACAACTAAAAGAGAGGCAATCAGTAAAGTGGTTGTATCTCCAGTTTTTATAATTCTGACTTGAAATGAATCTGCGTTGATTATTTTTGCTTTTGGGTTGGCGCGAACCAGGTGTGGCAGAATTACGGAGTGACGAACGCCATCCTCTATATCCCCTTCATATGCCACTCCAAAAAGTTTTCCTTCTAGAGAGAAGACAAAGTATTTAAAATTGATCCAGCCAGTTGATGCGTCAAGAGTGATTGCTTTTGAGTCTACAGAAGCACGTAGCAAATTTGGGATGGCCATTACAGGTTTTGACTCAATTTCTGGAACAATAAACTCGGGTACAAAACTGCCTTGACACGCTTTAGGTAGATCTTCCGTTGCATTCAATAGCGGACAAAATCCAATTCCAAATGTACCGATAATTAAATATGCCACTATTG
>CAYLWK010000105.1:0-6802 GCA_964387255.1 uncultured Oligoflexia bacterium | reverse complement strand
AGACAGCAAAGAGGACAGGCAATTGTAGAGTATATTTTTTTGATTGCTGCGGTTTTAAGCCTTCTCAGTGTGATTAGTGTGGGATTTAGAAGGATTCAATACACTGTTTGGATGCCTATTGTGTGTGAGACTGTAGCGGCATGTCCAAATTGTCCAACAGATCCTGAAGTTAGAGCGCGTGCAAATCAGTTTGCACCAGGATCTTGTCGACGATAGCCGAGTCCAATCAAAAAAATTTCTTTACTTTCTTTTCGAGTGCTTTTTGGTCGAAAGGATTGAGTTTTCTTAAACTGGGATTTGAAGGCACTCATCAGATCCTGGTAGTCCGGACCGTGAAAGTATTTAACGACTAACCCACCTCCATCTTTAAGGTGAGTACGAGAAAGCTCCAAAGCCCGTAGACAAAGTTGATAGGATTTTTCTTGATCAGCAAACTGAACGCCTGTCGTTTTCGGAGCCATGTCTGAAATCAACCAATCAAATGACTGAGGGAGTGCATTCTTCTGCAAGAGTTGGTTTAAGTTTGCGTCAAATGCATCGAATTCAAAAAAATGAGCGTTCGGGAGATTGAGCTCAATCGGTTTTAAATCGAGTCCAACCACAAGCCCTTGATCTATCCCTACTTTTTCACTCACGTATTGAGACCAAGATCCTGGTGATGCACCCAGGTCCAAAACCGACTGATTTTTTTTGAAGAGCTTAAATTTTTTATCAATTTCTTCGAGTTTGAAAATTGAGCGAGCCGTGTAGTTTTGTTTTTTTGCTTTTTTGAAGTAAAAATCTTGGTAGTTGAACTTCTTAGACAATGGTGACTTTCCGCAATAAATCCAAATCTTGAAGTGCTTTCCCTGAACCTCTGACAACACATGTGAGCGGATCCTCTGCCAGTGCAACTGGAAGCCCAGTTTTTTCTTTAATCAAAATATCCAAGTTAGCCAGAAGGGCGCCACCGCCTGCTAAAATAATTCCATTATCAACAATGTCAGCGGCAAGTTCCGGTGGCGTACGCTCCAGTGCCGTCTTAATCGTATCCACCACTGCCGAAATCGGCTCAGCCAACGCATCTCTGATTTCTTCTGAATTCACTTCAATCGTTTTAGGGGCACCGCTGATAAGATCCCGCCCTTTCACTTCGTATGTTTTTTCATCCTCAAATGGATAGGCACACCCGATACTTAATTTAATTTGCTCTGCAGTGCGTTCTCCGATGAGTAGCGAGTACTTTCGTTTGATGTAATTTACAATAGCTTCATCAAAACGGTCTCCTGCGACACGCACTGAACGAGAGTAAACGATTCCACCTAGGGAGATCACAGCAACTTCCGTGGTCCCACCTCCAATATCGACAATCATGTTTCCGCTAGGCTCACGGATCGGTAATCCGGCTCCAATGGCGGCAGCCATCGGCTCTTCGATCAGGTAAACCTCTCTAGCGCCAGCCGATTGAGCAGATTCCTTGACAGCTCTTTTTTCAACTTGGGTGATTCCAAAAGGGATACAAATGATAATTCGCGGTCGAATGAAGGTTTTCTTCTCGCTCGATTTATTAATAAAGTATTTTAACATCGATTGAGTCACTTCAAAATCTGCGATCACACCATCTTTTAAAGGACGAACTGCTTGAATGGAGCCAGGAGTTCGGCCTAGCATGTCTTTAGCTTCTTTTCCGACTGCAAGAACTCGAGTTTGACCGCGTGCGTTTCGATGAATCGCAACTACCGAAGGCTCATTAATAATAATTCCACGGTCTCGAGCGTAGACCAATGTGTTGGCAGTGCCAAGATCGATGGCTAAGTCATTGGAGAAAAAATCGAGAATTTTCTTTAACATTTCTGTCTAGTCCTTATGCGCTAACTTTATTCACCACTTATAGTGGCGGATATGTTCGCCACGTTCAGCTATTTCACTCATTGACTTAATTCCAATCTCCAGATGTAGATCCGTGTATTGGCGAAAAACAGAGCGAGCCGAACTTTTTGTTTTTATACCACCTTTTTTTAAAGGCGTATCAGAAACTAAAAGCATTGCGCCGATAGGGACTTTACTTGCAAAACCAGCTACAAATAATGTTGCTGTTTCCATCTCAATAGCAATAGCGCGTTCTTCATAGAGTCGCTCTTTGAATCGTTCGTCAAACTCCCAGAAACGATAGTCAGTGGTGTGAATCACCCCAGTTCTATAATCCAGCCCCTTTTCAACGATCATTTGAGAGACAAATTTTTGGATCTTAAACGTAGGCAATGCCGGTACTTGAGGGGGCATGAAATGTCGAGAAGCGCCTTCATCTCGAATTGCTGCTGTGGGCAAGACAAAGTCTCCAATTTTTAGCGATCGATGGAGCCCACCGCACATTCCTAAGAACAAAACTGCCTTGGGCTCGATGGATGCAAGTAATTCAATAATCAATGCAGCCGTTGGCGACCCAATCGAAAAATTAATAATCGAAACATCTGTTTTTTTTGAGTGGACCGCGCTCATCGCAGCTCCCACAGTCCGTTGTTCACCACAAAGGTGATCAAAACGATCAATGTAATAATGAAAATTAGTGAGAATGATTTGTTTCCTAAAGAGCTTAATTTCACTCCCAGTGTAACGTTCGAGCATATCCAGCGCGATTTTCTTTTTCTCAGAGTTCGTATGAATCCGATTTGGATTTGACGGGAAGATCTGTTCTGAGACTTTTATGAGATCATGTGTTTGCCGAGTTTTTCTTTTCTTTGCCACCTCAACAGCTTACAGTTTGCTCAGGAGTGACACAAGCCTCCGATTCAAGACACGATGTGGCATTTTGATTCCGAAGGATCCGAGCGATTTCATGAGCGAACACCTCCCCATCCTAAAAAACACGATCAAAGAGTATTTCAGTCAATTTCTGACTGAATGGTCTGCAGATCCAGTTTTAATGAAACATCGTCGGTTGGTCTTTACGGACCTTACTTTTGGAGGGGGCGGTCATTCTCTGGCCTTCCTTCAAGCGATTGAAGAGCATGGCTTACAAGACAAAATTCAGCTTTTAGGCGTGGACCAAGACCCAAGCTCGATTCAAAGAGCACAGAATCAAAAAGAGTTTCAGAATTATCTCAATCAAGGCAGCTTGAGTTTAGTTCAATCACGATTTTCTGAAGTAGATCGGATTGTTGGGGGTTTTCCCTGGGTAGGCTTTTTAGCAGATTTAGGTTTTTCATCAGATCAAATGAATGACCCAAAAAGGGGATTGAGTTTTAAAAACGACGGTCCTTTAGACATGAGGCTTAACCCACAGGCGGGCGTTCCAGTTTCAGAGTTTTTAAAATCTCTCACGGAGACTGAGCTTATTCAAATTCTATCAGAGTTTGGAGAAGAGCGTTTTTCCAAAAGGATTGCTAACAGCATCATTTTACAGATAGAGCGTGGAAACCCAATTGAAACAACACAGCAATTAGCTCAATGTGTTGTTTCAGCCATTCCGAGTCGATTCCGCCATGGACGTGTGCACGCGGCTACCCGTACTTTTCAGGCACTGAGGATCGCAGTGAATCAAGAACTTCAAGAACTCGATGCGGTTCTAGAGCATGCTATACTGAAACTCATTAGGGGAGGAGTTGCGATGGTGATGAGTTTTCACTCGCTTGAAGATCGAAAAGTAAAACGAGTATTTAAAGATAAAAACTACTTCAAGATGCTCACAAAAAAACCCATCGTTTGTGACGAAGAAGAGTTGCTCCAGAATCCTCGAGCCAGAAGTGCGAAATTGAGAATCGCTAGGAGACTTTAAAAATGCGACGATGGATTCCATTTTGGGTAGTGCCGGTTTTTCTCATACTTGCAAGTATTACGGTTTGGCTTAGGCTGAGTGTGATTCGAAAAACATACGAACTCAATCAAGTCAATCAGACTTGGACCAACAACAAAAAAGAACTTGAGCGCCTGAATATTAAAGTAGCCCAAAAAAAATCACCTCGACGACTTGAAAAACTCGCTCGAAAGCAACTGGAGCTCTTTCCTGTTGAAGCAGCTCAAGTGATTTTATTGGAGTATGATGAATAATGGCTGGAGAGTCCCGTAGTAGGTTAAAGCATCGAAAACGACTTTTGTTTTTATTGGGGCTGGGCTTCTTAACGAGTGTTTTGATTATTTTTAGATCGGCACAGTTTCAGATATTCAAAGATCCAAGACTAGCCTCTTTGTCAAAAAGGCAGTTTCATAGCCGAGTCCTTATACGTCCACGAAGAGGCATGATCGTCGATCGTAACAATGAACCACTTGCTGTGAGTTTAGAGGTTCAGAGCCTAGCAGCCAATCCAACGAAAATTAAATTGAAAGAAATTCAGATTGAGAAGCTAGCAAGATTTTTAGAGATTTCAAAAAAAAGGTTAAGAAATAGACTAAAAAGTGGCAAAACATTTGTCTGGATGAAGCGACATCTTTCAGAGATAAAGGTTAAAAATCTAGCTCGATCTGGCATTACCGATAGTCAAGGGCAATTGAAAGACGGTTTTTGGTTAGTTCGTGAAAGTAAGCGTGTGTATCCTAATGGAAGAGTTGCTGGACAGGTTTTGGGACAGGCCAATATCGATTTAATGGGGATCGATGGACTTGAATATTATTTCAATGATCTTCTCAAGGGGAGAATCACATCCATTGAGGCTACGCGTGATGGTCTCCGGCGGCCCACTTTTATTGATGCTGGAAAAGCTAAGCATGTTGAAGATGGAAAATCATTGAAGTTGACCCTGGATAGCACGCTTCAATTTGAGGTTGAGCGAATCTTAAATGAGCATCGCAAACGCACTCAATCCAAATCGGGAACAGTTTTGATCATGGATGCTGAATCGGGAGAAATCCTGGTGATGGCAAATGCTCCTTTTTTTGACCCAAATACATCTAAGGTCAATGCAAGGTTGAGAAGAAATCGATTAGTAACAGATGGTTATGAACCCGGATCAACGATGAAACCTGTACTGGTTGCCATCGCTTTAGAGAACGGTAAAAAGATCGATGATGTTATTTGGGCAGGCATGGGGAAGACAAAGATTCAAGGAAGATGGATCTCAGAAGCAGAGGCAAAAGAACAGTTTGGATGGATCAATCTAGAAAGATTGATCCAAGTGTCAAGTAATGTTGCATCCGCACACTTAGCTCTTGAGTTGGGTCAGGAGAAGTTTCTTCGCCATTTAAAAAAACTAGGCCTTGGAAACCAAACCCACGTAGAGTTCCCTGGTGAGATTTCTGGTTGGTTGCCAAGAAAATCAAAAATTCCTAATATTACGCTTGCTAACCTGGGGTTTGGTCAAGGGATTATGGCAACTCGAATTCAAATGGCTCGAATCTACGCGAGTTTCTTAAATGGAGGATTTCTGATTCGTCCTAAACTTGTGATTGATTCAAAACCACAATTCAATGACTCACTCACAAGAGTTTGGAGTTCAACGACAAGTCACTCTATCACTCAGGCTTTGACAAAAGTGACACAAGAAGGGGGAACTGGCACAGAGGCTGCGGTTCCTGGGTTTACGGTTGCAGGAAAAACTGGAACTGCTCAAACTGTTGATTCAGAGACGAAGCGCTATTCTCGAGAGCGCTATATTACTTCCTTCATCGGCTATCCCGTGAACACAGAAAAAAAATTAGTAATTTTAACCTCACTCGATCATCCAAAAGGCAACTACTATGCTAGCGCGACTTCAGCTCCTTTGTTTCGCGATGTTTTAGTTGCCGTGATTAATCGATATGGCTTAAAAGCCAAACCTGAGTTAGTTCAAATTCAAAAAGATCATATTCTGACTAGTTCGGCTATGAGAAGCCTGAAGGATTTTTTAAAAAAAGATCAAAAAAATGGAATTGAGACTGGCCGAAAATTTCAAGTCGAAAAGCTAAATGATGATGAAAGAAAGATAAATCAATCATGGATCATGCCTTCTCTAAAGGGATTGAGTCCAAGAGAAGTGACACGTGTTTTAAGGGGCCATAATTTTGATTTGAAGTTGGAGGGTTTCGGAACTGTGGTGAGCCAAGCACCGGAAAAAGGTCAATTGGTGAATGATGGCACTGAAATTTATGTTGAGTTGGATGCAACTCCCTTAGAAGGTGAATAGAGAATGAAGGTAATTAAAGATTTTTTTCCTCATGCTTCTGATAAAATTAGCAATCGACAAGTGAGTGGTATTCAATTGGATTCAAGAAAGGTGAGTCCAGGAGATTTGTTTTTCGCAATTGTCGGTGAAAAAATTGATGGCCATGATTTTATTGAAGAAGCACTAGACAAGAAAGCCTCTGGGATCGTGTGTCAGAAGGTTCCCTTGGGAGTGAATCCCAATGACTGCATTCAGGTCATGAACACACGTGCTTCACTTGCAATGTGCAGTAGTGTTTTTTACGGAAATCCTACAAAAGATCTAAAAGTGATTGGTGTGACTGGAACTAGCGGCAAGACAACAATAACCTTTCTAATTGAAAGCATTTTGAAAAGTTCGGGACTAAGAGCGGGACTGTTTGGTACAATTCGTAACTGTTATGATGAACATAAATTTGATTCTGATTTGACGACTACAGATCCAATTAAGCTCCATTCTCAATTTGAGTGGATACATAAATCAAAAGGTGATGCGGTTGTGATGGAAGTCTCATCTCATGCTCTTGATCAGTTTCGAGTGCGTTGGATTTATTTTGATGCCGTTGTATTTACCAACTTGACCTCAGAGCATTTAGATTATCACGGGACAATGGAAAACTATTATCAAGCCAAACGAAAGCTTTTTTTTGAGGAAACAAGAGAAAGCTTAAAATTAGGAAAAAAAGTTGTGGCAGTTGTAAATGATCAGAA
>CAYLWK010000104.1:0-3825 GCA_964387255.1 uncultured Oligoflexia bacterium | reverse complement strand
CCAACTTCAGAATCATCCAACCATAAAAGACCAATCGAGCTAAGGCTGAGGCGAACTCAATTTTTCTCTTAAGGTTTTCAAATGAATGCCGAGAAGAAAAAGAAGTTTTTGGTTTCTTTTTCTTCATAAGCCCCCCTTTCTGCCAATTTAGGGGGTCATCCATTGACCGATGCAGGTCAGCGGGGCTTGTGAAAGCAAGTCCCGCACCAGTTTGATAGGTCCTCCGTCTTTCAGTCCTTACCTAGGCTAACTTACGTTCTCATTGCGTTTCTTTATTCACAATCATTAGAACCAGCCGACTTTGTCTTCCTTCTCAAATAGAGCTTTAGAATTTTAAATGAACCTAAATCCATCCAACTGGTTCACTTCTGGCTCGATGATTTCCATCTGAACTGCTAAGTAGAAGTAAAGAGAACCAAGTTTAAGGAAACCTGAAAGATTTGCGGTGAATAGCCCCATAATTACCGCATAAAATGCGGTAATTAAGATTGACCTCACAGTGAATGGCGCTTATAATTACTGTAAATTCTGCGGTGATTAAAATGTGGATCCATGAACATCAAAACTGGCCAAGCTTTACCTGGGAGGCAGAGGCTCTTGCATCCAAGCTAGCTGACCTACGCTATCGCCAAGGTCGTCTACTAGGGCGCATGGAGGGAATTGGCTTTGAGCTTAAATGTGAGACTACTCTGAACACGCTCACCCACGATATTGTAAAATCTTCTGCAATTGAAGGTGAACATCTAAGTCCAGAAGAGGTTCGCTCGTCCATTGCCCGTAGGCTCGGAATCAATGTGGCTAGGCTAATTCCTACAGATCAAGATGTGGAAGGCATCGTGGAAATGATGTTAGATGCCACGCAACAATTTTCTAAGCCTCTGACGAAAAATCGGTTGTTTGATTGGCATTCTGCATTGTTTCCCAATGGACGCAGCGGCATGAAGAAAATCACTGTTGGGGGATGGCGAACTCTTGAGGCTGGTCCCATGCAGGTTGTTTCTGGTCCTATTGGCAACGAAAAAATTCATTTTGAAGCTCCTACTGCAGAGCGCGTTGAAAAGGAAATGAAAGCATTTCTTGCATGGTTCGAAAGAGAAGATGATGTCGATCCTGTCATCAAGGCAGGCATTTCGCATCTATGGTTTGTGACGATCCACCCGTTCGAGGACGGTAACGGTCGTATTGGCAGAGCCATTGCTGATATGGCGCTCGCCCGTGCTGATGGCACAGCAGACCGATTCTATAGTTTGTCATCTCAAATCGAGGCAGAGCGCAAACAGTATTACAATCGGCTTGAATGGCAACAACGCTCCTCAATTGATATCACAGATTGGCTGTCATGGTTTTTGGATTGTCTCGGGCGCGCCATCAGTAATACAGAAACCAAGTTGGGAAATGTGCTGTTCAAAGCACAGCTTTGGAATATGATTAATCAAAAGCCTGTGAATGACCGCCAGCGGTGGATCATCAACCGTATGCTTGAAGATGATTTTGAAGACTTCATGAACACCTCGAAATACGCCAAGCTGGCTAAATGTTCGAATGACACAGCCTTACGGGATATTCAGGAATTGAAAGAACGTGGTATTTTTATTCAAAACCCCGGCAGAGGACGTAGTACGAGTTACCGGCTGATGGACCGTGAGGAAAAAGCAAAGACATAACAACTGAACTAAAACATGCTCATTCATTGACATAAAGTTAGTAAAACCTAAGGTCCAGACAGCATCAAACGACAGTGTTTCTCAATTCGAATGGATCATAAGGTGTGTGTAATTGTTTTTTCTTATTTATCTGGAAATTTCAGTTGGCATCATATTCTAAGCCTAGTAATACGATAGGGATGTCGGAAGTCGGTCGAAATGAACCATGTCCCTGCGGCTCGGGTCAGAAATACAAAAAATGCTGTATTGATCGAGTGGTCCCCTTTCCAGGACCCGATACCGCGATGCTTAACGCTTCTTCTGGTTTAAAAACCGCTTCTGAAACGAGTTCTATGATTGCTCGACATTTGGAGGGACGTAGCTTTGAGTCACTCGATCCGGCTAATGAATATTTGACTAGAATTTCACGTCGTTTGAATCAAGCTCCCGTTTCAGCTTTTTTAGGACTGAGCCCCGATCAAATGCATCGGACTATTTACTCTCCGTTTCGCTTTAATACAGATTTTGTGTTTTTTAACGATAAAAATCCTTCTCGTTTGGAGGAAATTCCACTTTTGAATCAAGCGCTTTATTTCTTGAATAGAGTTAAAGATGCAAAGCAAATGAAGGCCACTCAAAAAGGAAACCTTCCAAGAGCTTTTGTCAGAGAACTTCATAAAAAATTCTTTAAAAATGAGTTGTTCTCTTTCACTCCAAATAACGAACAAGACTGCCCTCAGGCAGAAAGGTTAAAGCATCTGTTAATGATGTCAGGGTTTTTGAAAAAGAGACTAAACAAATACTCTTTGACGAAAAGAGGGGAAAACGTTCTAAAGACTCCTTCAGAATTGTATTTGAATCTCTTTTATACGTTGGCAAATAAATTCAATTGGGGGTATCTGGATCGATATCCCCAATTTCAGATCATCCAGAATGCTCTTGCTTTCAATCTCTTGTTGCTTTTGAAAAAGGCAAGCAACTGGGTTCCGAATAAAGAGCTAGGCAGATTTTTCTTAGAGGCGTTCCCTATGATACAAAATGAAGCAAATCAGAATTGGGGAGACGCAGAAGATCAAGTCATGAATTGTTTTTCCCTCAGGTTTTTAGAGAGGTTTGCCCTTCCTATGGGTTTAATTGAAATCGATAAGAAAGGAATATACTTTGACAAAAATGTTCATTGTAGAACGAGTTCATTTTTCAAAGAAAACATTGAGATTGAGATTTAAGTAATCAATGAAGATTCATGTGCCAGTAATTCCTTCAACTCCTAAGAGATATCCTAACGGGAGAGATGTTGCTCTTATTTTTCCAGATCAGGTGAAATTTGATTATTGGGACTTATGGTGTTTAATTTGTGCTCAAGAAAAGTTTTCAGGTAACTTGCTAGAACTAAAAAAACACATCATCGAACTTAGATTAAACGATCAATACGGGGGATTCTCTGTTCGAGAGCATTTAGAAGACATGATAGCACTTTTAGATGATTTAGAGTCAAGAATCGCTATGCCAGCTTCTGTAAACTCAATCCTATCCAAGTTGCCTGAGCGTTTTTATTCCAAAGAGCGGCAAAAGGCTGAGAAGAATATTATTAAGGGATATGGCTCTTATAGACCCTCTGAAGCAATGTTGAAATCTCCAAGACGTCTACTTCAAAAAGAGGCAATGCGTGGAATGTGGAAAAAGCTTCCGATAGATCCCACACCAATTGCGAATCATCTTCGAAAGCTATTTATTCCTAAAAAAGACAAGGGCTTTTTCCCCAAAGGGACTACCTTTGCATTGTCTAAAAGAATTGATAGTGCCGTCAAAAAAAAATTACAGAACGATGATCCAATTTTTAATCACGCAGGATACCGCTATGCCGTATATCGAGCGGCTTTAACTTTATATCAAGAAGAGAATTCATGGGATGATTCTTATGGCGAAATGGGCAGGCTAGGGCAGGAATGGATGAAAGAGGTTTTGTGCTTTACCGCGGCTCATATTGGATCACCGGCAGATGTCTTTCTGAAAGATCTGCTCATGTTCCTTGTTTGGGAAGACTACGGGCTTGTTTCTTCGGGCCAAGTAGGAAGCTACATTCAGAATTTGGGAGTAAATGAGAAAGAATTGAGTACATTTTTACTTCGGAATATTCAAGTTCGGGCATCTAAAGGATTTCAACAATACCGAGCTGAACAAG
>CAYLWK010000103.1:0-5993 GCA_964387255.1 uncultured Oligoflexia bacterium | reverse complement strand
CAAAAAAAACGAATGATCAAAAGAGCGTCCGGTTTAAGATTTTAGTCGTGTTTTTGGAGTTGGTTGGAATATGAAAAAATAGTGGGTACGCCTCCCGTATGCCAAAATAAGGCTCCCTCGACACTGCTCGTATTTTTCAAAAATTCAACCATCCCCACAAAAGCCCGTGCTGTGTAGACCGGATCCAAAAAAATACCTTCAAGTCGCGCCAGATGGTGGATCCATTCTATTTCTTGTGTGGAAGGTTGGCCATAAGGGTTCTGAATTTTCATCTCAACACACCCAACCTCTAGTGGAGAAATGGTCATCGGTCGTTTTTGGGATTCACTGAGCTGAGAAACGAGCGATAAAATCTTGGCCTTCCAGGTGTTTAGATCGTCAGAAGGATCTACCGGCACACCTAGAATCTTTAGAGGACGATCAACGATTTCATTGCCCAGAATAAGACCTGCCTGGGTTGCACCGGAACTCGAAGCCACGAAGAGATGAGAAATTGAAAGGTTTTGTGTTTGAATTTGGTTCCAAAGTTCTTGATAAGCAGCTAAAAATCCCATGGCTCCAATCGCATTCGAACCACCATAAGGGATGATGTAAGGCGTTTTTCCTTTTGCCTTGAGCTCAGTTTCAATTTCAGGAATTGTTTCTCCTTTTCTTGAATCACCACACCAATGAATCTTGGCTCCAAGTAAATAATCAAGTAAAAGATTCCCGGTGGGTGGTTCAGAAGGTGGAGGCGTTCCCCCAAGTGCAAGATGACATTCAAACCCCATTTTTGCTGCTGCGGCTGCTGTTTGACGACAATGATTGGATTGAGCCGCTCCTGCAGTAAGAACTGAATCGGCCCCTTTTTTCTTAGCGTCTGCCATTAAATACTCAAGCTTTCTTACTTTATTGCCTCCGAAAGCAAGTCCAGTAAGATCATCTCGCTTGACATAAATGGGAAGGCCACCGAATTCTTTTTCGAGATGGGAAAGCCTGTGAATAGGAGTAGGGTAAAAGCCCAACGTTTCTTTCATGATGGCTCCACACTATCGTTCTGGGTTCAAGAAAACCAGAATCTTATAGCTTATTTAAAATTAAGATAGAGGTTTTGATAAGGATGCTCTAGAAAAAACGTCTCACTTGATTCTGATACTGTGAATAAGACGGCCCAAATTTTATCGAGAGTTGCTGTTCTTCGATTTTAATCTTCCAATGAAGCACCCTCATTAAAATTAAAGTCGAGACGAAAGAAAACCAAGAGGCTGTTGCTACCGACCAACCTATTCCTATAAAAAATGCAGAGACGTAAATAGGATTGCGTGAATAGGCGAACGGTCCGGTCATGATTAAACGAGCTTGTTGCCTTGGAGTGACTCTAATTTCAAATGATTTGCCCATGGTCCAAACACTCCATGAAAAAAGAATAATGCCAAATGTTATGAAAAAGATGCCCATTCCTTCAAAGAATACTGACCGGGAAAAAAATGCAGCTTTCAATACCCACTCGATCCAAGGACCCAGAGCAACTAAAAGAATCCAGAAAAATTGAAAATAAACGACTTTATTAAGTTGTTTTTGATGATTCATTGGCGTTTTTATATCATCTCATTGAGAAACTGGTTTCTTTTTATAGTTGTATACAAAGTCAACCTTTTGACTTAAAAAAAGATGATTTTCGAAGTATTTCAGCATTTTACGGTAGTGCAGCTAAATTTAAATTTAGTTATGATTGAAAGAGAGCCTCGGTAATTTCGGGGTGGGGGGTAAGTTTTGGAGTGAATGATCAATCAATGTCATCAGAGTCTCAATTAAAGTCAGTTGATGAGAATCGCTGGAAAGAAACACTTTATTGGCTCTATCAATTTGAGAAAAAAGATCTAGCGCTCATTATTGTCTTTGGAGTGTTCTATAGCATTTTCTCTTTAGTGACGCCCATTGGGGTACAAACGCTTGTGAATACTTTTTTGTTCACAGGGCTGCTTCAACCTGTCCTAGTACTCGTAGCTGCAATTTTTGTAGGTCTTGCGATTGCTTCTATCTTTCGTGTCGTTCAGGTCTATTTAATTGAGTTACTGTAGCGTCGAATCATGGTTCGATCCACCTTTGAAATAGGAAAGAAAATTAAAAAAGCAAACAATGACTTTCTTCACAGTCATAATGGTCTTGAACTTGTCAATCGAGCTTTTGATTTAGAGAAAGTTCAAAAATCAGCATCAAGCCTTTTAGTCGATGGAATGGCATTTGTTTTACAAACCACTGTTGGGCTTACAATCTTAAGCTCTTATCATGAACTTCTAATTCTTTTTGTGATTTTGTTTGTTTTAGGTCTTTATCTTTTAATAAAGTTTGTTGGCCATAATGGAGTGAGAACAAGTATTAAAGAGTCTAAGCAAAAACATGAACTTATTTCTTGGTTTGAAAGCTTAATTTCAAAAAAACTCATGATTACCCATCCACTTTCTGAAGCTCTTTCAGAGCACAAGACTTCAATGCTTATTTCAAACTACCTTGATGCACGCCAAAGGCACTATCGAATCCTATTTAGTCAAATTGTAAGTACCTATGCGTTGCAAATGATTTCTAGTGCGGGCCTACTCGCTATTGGAGGTTTTCTAGTCATTCAAAACGAAATGAGTGTTGGTCAGTTAGTAGCAGCAGAGATTATTATTTCTGGAATTCTCTATTCGTTGGCAATGTTTCAAAAAAATCTTGAAAGTTTTTATGATCTATCTGCTGGTCTTGATAAAGTTGGAGAGCTTTTATCTTTACCTCAGCAGGATGATAATCAAGGTCCAGGCCATGACTTCACGGACAAGCCTTCGATTGAATTAGATCAAGTGGTCTTAAGTGATAAGAATGCTCATGTGTCTCAACGAAAACCGATTACTTTAAAATTAGAGTCTGGTGAAAGCCTGGCAATTCAAGGAAAGCAAGGCTCTGGGAAATCGAATTTACTACAATCCTTGTGCGGATCGCATCAGATTGCAAAAGGAGTAATCCGCCTCGATGGATTAGACGTACGCATGATTCACTCCAGGGCTCTTCGGGAACAGCTAGTCTACGTGAATACTGGGGGGTTTTTACCACTCACCATATTAGAGAATTTAACCTACGGAAGAGAAGAATTTTCTTTAGAGCAGGTAAAGCAGAGCTTAGAACAAGTGGGTCTTCTGAAAGTGCTAGAATCTCATAGAGAAGGTCTTTTTTTAAAAGTGAACTCTCACGGATTTCCACTTTCGCCAGGGCAAAGAATTCAGTTGGCTTTAGCTCGATGTCTTTTGTTTCAGCCTAAGATCATTGTGATTGATCAAGGGTTCGATTTTATTTCGGATGAACTTAGAAATAAGCTCCTAAAGACACTTTTAGATAAAAATCAAAAATGGACGGTAATTTCAACAACAATGCATGATGAAGTTGCTAAACACTTTTCAAAAATATTGAATTTAGATCGATATCATTCTTCTGCTATTGAGAGGGTTGCATGAAATCGATAAAGTTGTTTGAACATCAAAAAGAGATCATACACCAAAAAAACTTCAAACGAACTGAAGCAGGACAAGGGTGGATAAAACGGTTTTTATATATTTCTATAAGTTTGTTTTTTCTAATGGTTGGGACCATGTTCTTGCCTTGGCAACAGACGTCGTCTGGAAAGGGACGTGTGATTGCCAGTTCCCCTAATGAGCGCCCTCAAGTGATTTCTGCCCCTATTAGTGGAAGGCTTGAAAATTGGTATGTTTTAGATGGGCAGTATGTCAAAAAAGGGGAACGATTAGCACGTCTAGCGGATTTAGATCAGAAAATTATTACTCGTTTAGAAGAGCAAATTCAGGCTTCAAAAAATAAAGTAAAGGCTTCAAATATTCTAATTCAAACAGCGAAGAAAAATGTGGTTCGGAATCGAGAGCTTTTGAAAGAAGGATTAGTTTCAAAGCGTGAATTTGAAAAGTCGAACCAAGAGTATGCTCAAGCTTTAATTGATGCAGCGAGTGCTGAGAGTGAACTTGCTAAGATGGAAGTGTCTTTGTCTCGTCAGCTTTCACAAGAAATCGTTTCACCGCTCGATGGGTACGTGATTTCTCTTAAAAACAGTATGGGGTCGGCTCTAGTAAAAGCTGGAGCTGAGTTGGCTATGATCGTTCCAGAAACAGATTCTCGTGTCACTGAGTTGCTCCTTGATGGAAATGACTTGCCTCTCGTGCAGATTGGGCAACCGGTTCGACTTCAGTTTGAAGGATGGCCAGCTGTGCAGTTTAGCGGCGCACCTGAGCTTGCGATTGGAACTTATTCTGGGAAAATTGCAGCGATTGATCCCTATGATCGAGGTAATGGAAGGTTCAGAGTCCTTGTTCAAGAAGACCCGAGCCGAGAGGACGGAAAGTGGCCACCATCGTTTCAGTTGAGACAAGGGGCACGCGCTAAGGGATGGGTTTTACTTAGTGTCGTAAGTGTGGGTTTTGAAATTTGGCGAAGAATGAATGGATTTCCTGTTGAGCGTCAGTTGGCTTATCAAAATGAGATTGAAAACCAAAAGCAAAAACAGAAAGATGATGCTAATCAAAAGTAATTCTTTTATTAACAGCGCTCTGTTTTTTTTTACAAGTCTTCTAGGAGTTGCTCCGGTGGTGTGGTGTGCTGTGGGGTCATCTACAGATTCAGTGAAAATAAAAGAGCTGGATTTGCAAGCCTTTGAAAAAAAATTGATTGAAGATTTTCCTCTCATTAAAAATGCTATTATCGAAATCGACTTAGCTACTCAAAAACGTCTTGAAGCTTCTAGCGCTTTAGATTTAAATATGAAAGGAAAGTTCGATCGTCGATATGGTCCTTACGAAACGACACGAAGTGAATTTCTTTTGAATCAGAAAACGACCTTTTATGGTTTGGGGTTTCAAACAGGGTGGCGACGAGGTCAAGGAGTCTTTCCATCTTATGAGGAATACGAAACTACTCCGACAGGAGAGCTTTTTTTAAGAGCTGAGTTACCAATTCTTCAAGGTGGCTGGATTGATAAAATTCGGCAAGGAATCCAATCTGCAGAAATTGAGATTGAAAATTCTAGAAACATGTATCGGATTCAGTCACTATTGATTCGATCTGAGGCATTGAAGCTCTATTGGGATTGGGTGAGCTTTGCAGCTATTCGGATTGAGCTAGAGGATCTATTAGAAAAAATTAAGAGTCGACAAAGCTGGATCGAAAGAAAAGCCAAAGCCGGACTGCTTCCTGAACTAAAGATCGCGGAGAATCTAAAAGGCCAGTATATGGTAGAGCAGACTTGGACTGAGAATGAAAATCAGTTTGAGATGATGAAGCAAAATATTAAGTTTTATTTTTTTCCGAATCAGGAAACTGAATCAGAAATAACTCTACCCAAAGACAGTGCTCAAAAGGTGATATCTCCACCCAGATCGATCGAGTGGAATGAAGATCCTGATTGGATTGACAGGCATCCTTATGTGGCAAAAGTGAATTTTAAAATTGAGCAAGAGCGATTAAAACAAAGACTTGCAAATAACCAACTTTTTCCAAAGCTAGATCTTTATTTTGAGCAAGTAGCTCCCATTGGAGGAACCAAGCCCACCCTTGCAGAAAACGAAAGTAAAGTTGGGGTCAATTTTTCTATTCCTCTTCAGCGTTCTGAAGCACGTGCCCGCTATCGCATAGCAAATCAAAAATTATCTATTTTAGAAAATCTACGGCGTGTAACTCAAAATGAGCTTTTGAGAGATCACAAGAACTACCTTCAAAATTTAACTCGTTTAGAAGAGCAGCTTGTTTTGATGAGAAAGCAAGTGGATATCAATCGGCGACTGAGAGATGCTGAAGAAACTTTCTTTAGAAGGGGTCGAAGTAGTCTGCTCAATGTCAATTTACGAGAGCGGACTTTATTAAACTCTGAAATCAAATGGATCCAAATGAGGGCAAAGTTCGAGAAGCTTAAGATTGCCTTTCGGGCCTTTCATGCTCGGCCGATCCTGGCCACCGACGAACTAATAAAAGACAAATAA
>CAYLWK010000102.1:0-5625 GCA_964387255.1 uncultured Oligoflexia bacterium | reverse complement strand
ATTATTTGCCTCTGTTCCACTGCCAGTAAACACAATCTGCCTAGGGCGAGTGTCAAAGACTTGAGCAAAAAAAGTTCGCGCTTGAAGGAGACCGCTTTCAGCGTCTAGTCCATAGTCATGCAGAGAGGAGGGATTGCCAAAATGCTCTACAGAGTAACGGTAAAATTCTTCCGCAACATCCGAGTGACAACGAGTTGTGGCAGCGTGATCAAAATAGTGTTTTTCCATGCCTTTTGCCATATCGCACTCTTGTGAAGAACGCCATGGGGTAAGATAACGCAAAGCGAAATACCTGCTTTAAGATCGTGAGTGTCAAGAAATTGATTTTTTCTGTTAAAGATTTGGACAGAGTGCCGATACGTGGTCTGGAGGCAAATGCGCCATGATCAATTGGGATGAGTTAAAACATATTCACGTGATTCGGAACCTTGAAACCATTCTTGCTCAATGGTTTAAGACGGAAGTATTTATTTTAGACTCTCAAGGCCGAGTTCAAAACTATGACCCTAATGATCGCCAGCGACAGTTTAAAAATCCAATCTGTGCGAACCTTTTGCCGTACGACTCAGGTCGAAAGGTTCTTTTAGATTCATTTTCCCAAGCCTTGGAGAAGTTGTTTGAAAACCCAGAAAAAGCTCATTTTTTTGATGGCCCACTCGGCATTGAAAAGGGTTTAATCAGTCCGATTCGTCATGAAGGGGAAGTGTTTGGTGCGGTTTGCGCTTTTTCATTTATTGAGAAAAATATTTCGGATGAGGCATTTAAAAGAGGAAAAGAAACTGTTCAAAATCTAGGATTGGATGTGGAGTTTTATGAAGAAGCTGCTTCAAAACTCAATGTTCTTGAAGGTAAAGATAAAAGATACTTTGTTGAGCTTGTTGATTTAGTTGCCCAAGAAATCATTGCATTTCATCAAGAGATTAGTAAGCGTGAAGAGCGAATTCATGCACTCAATAGTGAACTTGGAAATCGATATAAGTACGATACGATGATTGGTAAATCAAAGCCAATGCAAGAGCTCTATGCGATGCTTGATAAGATCAAATCTTCCGAATCTTCCGTATTAGTACAAGGTGAAAACGGAACGGGGAAAGAGCTGATCGCAAAAGCAATTCATTTTAATTCGGATCGTAAAGAGCGGCAGTTTGTGACTGTGAATTGTTCTGCATTTAATGAAAACCTTCTCGACAGTGAGCTTTTTGGACATGTCAAAGGGGCATTCACCGGAGCCGTTAAGGATAAAAAGGGTCTTTTCGAGGTAGCTGATAAAGGAACACTTTTCTTAGATGAAATCGGGGATATGTCACTGTCCATGCAAGTGAAACTTTTGCGAGTTTTGCAAGAAGGGACACTCACTCCTGTTGGGGGAACAGAAGAGCGTAAAGTAGATGTTCGAATCATTGCAGCCACTAATAAAGACCTAAAAGAAATGATTGAAAATGGAGATTTTCGAGAAGATCTTTATTACAGAATCAATGTGATCAATATCCAAGTTCCTCGCTTAAGAGATCGTAAAGAAGACATCCCGTTATTGATTGATCACTTTATGGTCAAAGCATGTAAGGAAAAAAATGTTCCGATCAAACACATAGGCAAGCGAACGATGGAGAAAATTTATGATTATCCATGGCCAGGAAATATCCGTGAGCTTGAAAATGAAATTGAACGCTTGGTAGTTTTGTCCGGGACAGATTCGAGAATCACGCTTGATATGCTTTCGCAACGAATTCGTGATTTTGGCGCCAATGCCAAGGTTCAAGGTGTGCGTGTTTCTGGTAAATTAAAAGATGCTTTAGAAGAGCTTGAGAAAACAATGATTCGAGAAGGTCTCCGACGGACTAATTGGAATAAGAGTCGCCTCGCAAAAGAGCTTGGGATCTCTCGAGCTGGTTTGATCATGAAAGTTGATAAGTATGGCCTTGATAAACGAAAAATGGCCAAAGCTGCCGCGGGCGGCGGTCAAAAAAGCTCATAAAAAATGATCTCAATTCAACTGTTCTAAACAGCTCATTTAATCTAAACGAATTCCAAATGGATAGCGCCATCCGTCAAACCCAGATCTTCCGCCTTTTGCATTCGGTTCTATGATAAAAAAACGCATTTGTAGTGAAGCAGCCGCAGCGGGTAAAGGACTAAACCCTTGTACCGTGTAAAGAGATTGAGCAGACATTTCGAGTGAGAGGTGAAAAAAGTGAGTCACTCTCCATAGAAGCCCCACTTCTACTAACGCTGCAGAGCCGAGTAAAATATTAACCTGATCAATTCCAATCCCCGGAGCGAATCGCGTGATCGTGACAGGACTGAGGCCAAAGGTAAAATACATTCTGGGGAATTCAAAACGAATCACCCCATAAGGAATATGCAGCCCAGCAGTGTCTGCTCCTTGGCCACTGGAAGTATAAAAATGTTTGAAACCTATGTGAATCTGAAGTCCTGATTGATAGCTCGAAAAATTATTCAAAATTCCAAAGTTCATTGCTAGTCCGAACGATGGTGCGTCATCAATGGCGGGAAACAAGGCAGATCCATTTCGAAGTTGCGAGGCACCAAAGCCCACATCAACATACAACCCTTTAGCTTGTACTGATGAAGTAAACGAGCCCAAGCAACTCAGTAGAGCAATGACTGAACGTAGTTTTACGTCAGTTTTTTGACGAAATAGTCGATCTAAGATCTGAAAAGCAGCGAGCATCCCACCTTAAGAGTAGGACGGTTCTTATCGCTGGTCAATCGGGACGACTTTTCTTGGCTTTTCACCTACGTATTCACTCAAGGGTCGAATGATTCGATTATTCTCAAACTGCTCCATGTAATGGGCAGTCCATCCCGTGATTCGAGCCATCACAAAAATAGGTGTGTAAAGATCAATTGGAAATCCCATCAGATAATAGGCAGGACCCGCTGGGAAATCCACATTCGGATGAATGTTCTTCTTTTCCACCATGCCTTCTTCCAAAACATTAGCAATTTCAAGCCACTTCTTATCACCTTTTTTCTCAGACAAGATTTCAAGGTACTTTTTCATGGTTGGAACACGAGAATCACCTTTTTTGTAAACTCGATGACCAAAACCCATGATTTTCTTTTTCTGGGCAATTGCGTCCTCTAGCCAGGCTTTTGCTTTATCGGGAGAGCCAATTTCTTTTAAAACGTACATCACTTGCTCGTTTGCTCCTCCGTGTAAGGGGCCCTTCAGGGCTCCGATACCACCTGTCACGGCACTGTAAACATCAGACAAAGTTGAAGTGATCACTCGGGTCGTGAAAGTTGAAGCGTTAAAGCCATGCTCAGCGTAAAGAATCAGCGACACGTCAAATGCTCGAACAATATCGGCGTCTGGAACTTCTCCAAAACACATATGAAAGAAATTCTCTGAATAGGAAAGATCAGCTTTGGGTTCTATCGGTTGATCCCCATTCCGAAGTCGATAAGCCGCCGCTACAATAGTCGGTGCTTTTGCAAATATTTCGATCGAATGATTTAAAATGTCTTTGGGTTCAGTTGCATTGAATGCTTCCGGATGTTCCATTCCTAAGAAGCTAATCCCAGTGCGAATCGCATCCATCGGGTGAGCTTCTTTCGGAAACTGGGCAATGACTTTTTTCAGCGGATCACTCAAAGCTCGAAGGTCTCGCTCCTGCTTTTCAAAGGCTTTTAATTCTGAAGCATTTGGGAGTTGTTGGTTCCAAAGTAAATAAGCGACTTCTTCAAAACGGCAATGTTCACAAAGTTCTTGAGCTGTGTATCCTCGGTAAGTCAACGAATTAATATCAGGCATTACTTTGGATACTGAAGTGGAATCAATCACTACGCCTTCCAATCCTTTTCGAACAACAATATCTTTTGAATCTGCCATGGTTTTTCTCCTTTAGGTCAATGGGTTCAATTAAAGTTTAAAGTTAAAAATCTCTTTATCAAGTGTATTATAACGTTCATAATTAACCAGTTCGTAGAGTCGTTTACGAGTTTGCATTTGGTCTAAAAGTGTCTCTTGAGACCCTTTTTCCTCAATCAAACGAAGTCCGTCCTCCACTGCTTTCATCGCAAGTCGAAGGGTTGTGACTGGATAAATCACCAAATTATAGCCAAGTGACTCTAAAGTTTTTCGATCTAAAAGCTTGGATTTTCCAAACTCGGTCATGTTTGCGAGGAGTGGACATGAAACTGCTTTTCTAAATGCTTCAAATTCTTTTTCATTTTGAAGTGCCTCAGGAAAAATCATTTCTGCTCCAGCATCAACATAAGCTTTTGCTCGATCAATCGTTTTTTCAAGTCCCTCGGAAGCACGCGCATCCGTTCTGGCAATGATGAGGAAATTCGAGTCTAACTTTGCATCAACAGCAGCTTTGATTTTGCGAGTCATGACTTTTGAATCTACGATCGCTTTATGGTCTAAATGACCGCAGCGTTTTGGATTTTCTTGATCCTCTAAATGACATCCAGAAAGGCCCTGCTCTTCTAGCTCCATGATAGTACGAGACACGTTCATTGGTTCACCAAAACCAGTATCAATATCGATAATCGAAGGCAGTCGACTCGATTTTGCAATCGCGCTTCCTCGCTGAACCACCTCTGTTTGCGTAGTGAGACCAATATCTGGGTAGCCCAAATCGTTGCTCAGCACCGCGCCGGAAATATACACGCCATCAAACCCTATTTCTTCGATCAATGGGCAGATCAGCGGTGAAAAAGCACCAGGAAACCGTATCAGCTTTTCAGATTTAAGGGCGGCTCTTAATTTAGCTCTTTTTTCAGATGCTGAAATACGATCAAATAGCATTGTTAAAAAATCCCTTGGTCGTCGCGTTTATGATTCTTAAGATCCTTTTGATCGATCTCAACACTTAGATCGGCCAAATCAGTTCCTGAAAGTTTTTCTAATTGTTGAACTGTTTCTAAAAACCGGTTTTGTTCAGCTTCGCTCACCACACCCTCTGTGAGAGTTTGAAACTTTCTAATATAATCTTCTCGCTCGAATGGCTTTGCCCCTAAAGGATTTGCATTCGCGACAGCAAGCTCTTCTGAGATGACTGAACCATCTTTCATCTTGATCTCAATGCGTCCTCCAAACGCTTTTCGTTTGGGATCTGGATCATGATAGCGCTTCGTCCACTCAGGGTCTTCAACGGTTGACATTTTATGCCACAGCTCCACTGTGTCGGGGCGCAAAGCGCGCTCTGGTGTGTAACTCTTCACATGGTGCCAAGAACCATCCTGAAGAGCGACTGTAAAAATATACATGATTGAGTGATCTAAAGTCTCTCGACTTGCTTTTGGGTCCATCTTTTGAGGATCCCCTGATCCTGTGCCAATGACATAATGAGTGTGATGACTCGTATGAAGCACCATCGATTCAATCTCTTCAAAACGAGAAATTTTTTCACGAACTTTAAATGCCAGGTCAATTAGCGCTTGCGCCTGATACTCAGCCGAATGCTCTTTAGTGTAGGTCTCTAAAATTGCTAAACATGGCTCTCCTGATTCAGGCAAAGGCACTTTGTAAGTTGCTTTTGGACCACTCAGCATCCAAGCAATCACACTGTCTTCACCTTCATAAATTGGAGATGGACTCCCTTCGCCTCGCATGGCTCGATCCACAGCCTCAATCCCTAATTTGCCTGCGTG
>CAYLWK010000101.1:0-4380 GCA_964387255.1 uncultured Oligoflexia bacterium | reverse complement strand
TAGAGCTGCGCGAGTATTACTTAAGTTCCTCTGCGCAGTTAAAGCGGGTACATTTGTATTAATTCTTAATCCCATAACCTTCCTCCATGAAGGTTGTTTCCTGATCCATCCTTGGATCTTTGGCGGGTTAATCCCGACTTTCATTAGACCTATCGGTGTGTCAGAAAATACCTTTAGGCATTCAAACTCGTTTTTAGAATTTTTTTGTCTTTTTTTAGAGTCATTTATTTGACGGTTCAGTATCTTTTTTCACTATGCTTTGTTTTAGAAAAAATTTGATACACTTAATAAAGGATGATGAAAAAGGGAAGTCAAACTAAACTCACTGACATTCACTTTAAAGAGCTAGGCGTAGAAGATGAGAGATTTTATGAAGCTCTTTTGAATCAGTCTTTTCCTGTTCCTAAGGGAAGCTCATTTTTTGATGATTTTCCCATTTGGAGTAATCAGTTTGATTCGCGCACAATAAAGATAGGAGCATTTGACAGTCAAAATTTAATTGGCTGTGCAGGATTGAGATTTGCCAATCTGACACTACCCTTATCTGAAATTAAAATTGGCATCATAGGAGGAGTGGTTGTTCATCCTCAGTATCGGAAGAAAGGGGTTGCAAATCAGCTGATAAAAAGGCTAGTCGAAGTTGCGAAGACAGAACAATCCGTCATGGTTATTTTGTGGGGTTCAGAGCATGAGCTTTATCAGAGACTGGGTTTTGAACTTTGCGGACTTCAAGTTAGGGTCCCGCTCGCAAAGCTAGATCTACCGAAGGCAAAAGGCATTATTCGGTTTGGATGGAGACAGTCTATTTTTGAGGCCATGCAAAAGAGGAACTCAGGATTAAAGTTAGATTCTAATGATATTTCTTGGTTGTCAGCACATAAGAACGTCCAGTGGTTGAGCGAAGAGACTTTAACCGATCAATCGTCGTATGTAGGATTTAACAGGGGGATTGATCTGCGAGGGATGGTTCATGAATGGGGAGGACCAAGAAATCAGGTAAAAAACCTATTGGCACGTGTGCTAGAGCAAATCCCTAGCGCTGAGATTCTAGGTTCACCTGCTGGAATTAAGTCTTTAGGTTTCTCATTTGAACCCAATCAACTAGAGTATCTTTGTTTGGCTAAGATACTAGATCCACTAGCTATCATGAAAGCAACTGAAAGAAATACTTCATTTCAGTGCAGTCAAACTCATACAGGTCAGTGGTCATTAAAAGTAAACGGGCAGAAAATTGAAAACTTAACCTCAGGTGAATTGACAAAGCTCTTTTTTGGGCCGGAAAAAATTCGCGGTTTCAATGAGGCCCCATTTCCTATTCCTTTTTGGGTTTGGGGACTTGACGCTGCCTGATACGAAAATTGATTCTTAGCGGCTAATTAGGATTCGGACTAAAATCAAGATTCCAATCGAAAAAAATAGAAATGAGACTGCCGGATATCCAAAAATCAAAGAATCTTCTTTGAACTGGATAGCAATTGAGCATGCAATAAAGGCAGCACCTCCCAAGATAGACAAACTTGTCTTTTTAGAGTTTTCTTTTAGTTCTTCTTGAAGTTGCTCTAATGCTTTGATTCGAATTTCAAAGGAAAGGTCATTTTTGTTTAATCGGGCCAAAAGCCATTTTAGCTGCCGAGGGTAACTTTCTAAAAGCGATAAAAGGTCTTTAGCAATGTTCATTCCCTCTCGAGAAATTCTCGAAAGTGAATACTGATTTTTAATCAACTGTCGAAGCATGCCTTGGCCATGTTTTAATAGATCAAAGTTCGGATCTAGTGTTCTACCCATTCCTTCCATCGTCAGAATTGCCTTAAAGACAAGCATCCAGTCACCGGGTACTCTGATTTCATATTTTGTTGCTATTTTTGTAGATTCGACAAGGATCTTCCCAGAGTTTACTTCTGAAATATTGAGTCCCATATAAGGAGAAACAGAATTTTTAACTTCTCTTTGGAAATTATCGAAATCGATCGAAGGTCCCGCAGCACCTAAATCGGCATATTGATAGCAAAGACGTTCGTAGTCCTCTGTCATGAGGCTAAGGAACATGCCAGCAAGTTGATCTCTGGACTTCTGTGGCAATCGTCCTACAATTCCAAAGTCAATTAACCCTATTTTGTTCTCAGGAAGAACAAAGACATTACCTCCATGTAAGTCTCCGTGAAAAAGACCGTCGATCATAATAGATTTAAAAAAAGCTTTAGCACCAACTTCAACCACTCGAGAACGATCAACTCCAGCCTCATCGAGCGCTTTGAGGTTATTCACTCGGATGCCTTTAAGTTCTTGAAGAGTTATGATCTTAGAGGAGCTAAATTCTTTGTAGACTCTTGGAATCACTACATCCGGAAACTCCTTCATGTTTTCTCGAAAGCGGCGCATGTTGTTGGCTTCTACAAAAAAATCTAACTCAAACGATAGTGTTCTAAAAAATTCATCAATGATGACAGTTGGATTAATGATTCGAGTTTCAGGAACATACTTTTCTAACAATTTGGCAATAAAATTAAGAAGCGAGACATCGTTGCGAATTTGTGTCTGAATTCCTGGACGTTGCACCTTGATTACCACAGACTCTCCCGACCGTAATTTTGCTTGATGAACTTGTGCAATACTTGCCGAAGCCAAGGGCTTAGTCTCAACAGATCGATAGCAGGCCTCTATGGGCCTTTGGAGTTCTGATTCGATCACTTTCTGAATAGTTGAATACTCAAGTGGATTGACGTTATCTTGAAGTTTTGTAAATGCTTCAATATAAGATTCTGGAATTAAATCTGGACGTGTGCTTAAAAGCTGGCCTAGTTTTATAAATGTTGGGCCAAGTTCTTCAAAGGCTTCACGAAGTCTTTCTGGGGCGGCTTTTTGATTCTTTGCTTTGCCTCTTAGGCCTGTTAAAAATGAGCCAAGCCCGATACGGTTTATCAAGTCTTCATAACCGTGCTTACTAAAAACAGTTACGATCTGCCTGAGGCGTTGAACATTTTTTACTGCCTGGCCAATCTGTTTGCCTCTAGTAATCCATCCAGCCACAGATATTCCTCCTCACCCTTTTTTTGGATGATTTTGAGTTGAGTCATCTAGATCTAAATCCAATTCAATCTCACGACTTTCAAGACTTGATCGAGCGATGACCACGTTTAGGCGATCTCCTATTTTAAAAGCTTTCTTAGACCGGTTTCCTTGATAGATCATTTTCTTTTCGTGAAATTGGTAGAGATCTCCGCGAAGGCGCTCTTTTGGTAAAAAACCTTCAACAAAGGGAGATTGGATTTGAATGAAGAGTCCTTTTGAATTCATGCCTTGAATCATTCCTTGAAAACCTTCTCCCAAATGCTTTTGCATGAGGCGAATTTGCTTAAGCTTATTCCCAAGTCTTTCAGCTTGATCAGCAAGCCTTTCACGTTGACTCGAATGTTTAGCTGCTTCAGATAAATGTTCTTCTTCAAATCTTTTTTTTGTTTTTTCAACACCATCAATCACAGCAGATTTTAAAATTCGATGTACAACTAGGTCCGGGTATCTTCGAATAGGACTTGTGAAATGGGTATAAGCGATTGAGGCAAGTCCATAGTGTCCTTCGTGTACTTCTGAATAAATGGCCTGTTTCATAGATCTTAGAAGCATCATGTTTAGTAAAAGAGTTGCCGGATGATCTTCTAAGTCAACTATGAGCTTTGCAAGCTTTTTAGGATTTTGTGCAGCTTGTTTCAAATTTAGGTTAAGGCCAACAGATCGCGCGAGTTCCTCAAACTTTTCAATCGATTCTTGAGATGGGATTTCATGAATTCGATAAATAAAAGGAAGCTTTTTCTCAATCGCCCATTCTGTCACAGATTCATTCGCTGCGATCATGAATTCTTCAATTAGCCGATGAGACTCTTTTCTTACATAGGTTTCAATTTCTGTGGGCTCTCCCTTAGCATCTACATTGACATAAGCTTCAGGTAGATCGAATTCAATAGAGCCTCGTTCATCTCTTTTTTTCTTTAAAATATCAAAAAGCTCAAAGTGAGCATGAAAAGGCCAGGAGTTGTTTTTTTGATTTTCATCATACTCCTTTTGAATCTCTTCATAAGTAGCCCTTCGCTTGCTTCGGATAACGCCATTATAGACTTTGACTGATTTTTTCTCGCCACTTGCTTTATATGCAACTTCACATATCAGTGCCAAGCGGTCTTCGTTAGGTCGCAAACTACATAGATTTTCAGAGAGTTCGCTTGGGAGCATGTGAAAAGCACGCTCTGGAAAATAGATGCTCGTCGCTCGTTGAAAAGCTTCGTCATCAATGGGAGACTTCGGTGTAACATAGTGGCTCACATCAGCAATCGCAACAAAAAGTTGATAGTCTCCTCCTAGCTTTTTCACTAAGATTGCATCGTCAAA
>CAYLWK010000100.1:0-3871 GCA_964387255.1 uncultured Oligoflexia bacterium | reverse complement strand
GAAGTGATTCGGGCGATCCTAGCTTAGGTTGTCCCAAGCCAACTTCAATATGGTCTTCATCTTGAACCTGAATGACTTTTTTTCCCACCGCGGTCATCACCTCAATGATGGATCGCTTTGTTTCCTGAAAGAAGTAAAGTCCAACGGCTCTCATTCCATTGCCACACATCTGTGCACTAGAGCCATCTGCATTCCAAAATGCTACTGAAAGACCCTTTTCATTCTCATAAAGTTCGATCACCTGGTCACACCCAATCCCACGTCGTCGATCTGAGAATTTTTTAAGGGTTGGGGTATCTAGTTGAAAAGAACCCGACTGACATCGATGATCAATCAAGATAAAATCATTGCCAAGGCCATGTAATTTAGTGAATTTTAAACGCATCGGGCACCTCACCACGAACACTTAACTAAAGCGGGAAACTCATGGGGTCAAGTGGAAGATTGATTGTCTAAACTTGGTAGCTTCAACCTCTGATGGCAACTAACGCCCTATTTCGCTTTATCACCAGAGGAAAGCTTTCGGTACTTCTTTGTCGCATCTAGAATTTCCTGTTCCTTTGCGAAAAGGTCACTCGCAATGGAATCGCAATCAGCCTCATTTTGCTGCCCAGTTCTTCGTTTTGATTTTTCATCTTCGTAATCATCATTGAGTTCCAAAAGCTTACTTTGCAATAAGCTCAGTTCTCGTGTGATATCGGCTTCTTCTGAATTTAGGTTCTTAGACTGAAGCTCATCTCGATCTGACTTCGCTCGACTTAATTGCCTCTCTGCTTGAGCTTTTTCGGATTTTCGGGCTCTCAGCTCACTTCGTAAGCTTGATTCCTTTTGCTGGAGTTGTTGCAATTGAGATCGTGATACCGCCAAAGCTTCCTGCAAGAGCTGCAGTCGTACAGGATCGCGGTTATCTGGCGGATTCCTATCTAACCAATTTGAGAGATTGGTTCGAGCTGTATTTAAAGAAGATCTCGCTTCACTGAGCTGCCCATTCTCGCCCGTCAATCCATTTAACTCTTCTTGCCTTTGATTGATCGTCGATTCAATACTCAGGAGCTGATCTTCGTATCGTCGAACATTATTATCGATCGAAGCTAGAGATCTACCTTGTCTCTCACCTCCAATCTCAGACTGCCTTCGTCTTAAATCAGCGACTTTGATTTCTAACTCACGCTTTTCTTTTAAAATTCGATCTGCTCTCGTGAGTTTTTCCTGAGAAGGCATTCCATCTTGAACTTCTCTCACACCCGACCTTAAAATTCTTCCAATGTCTCCTCCCCAAATAGACGCCACATTCTTCAGATTATCTGAAAACTGATCTAGCTTGTCTTTACCTCCAAAGTAGTTCTCAAGCCAACCACATGCTTTTCGATAGTCTTCAGCAAAATCTTTTAACTCGTCCGCTTTATCAGCTAAGATATCGGTCGTACACTCTGACTTTAGTGCTGCCATTTCATCGGTTTTCTCTGAAATCTCTTCTTTCTCTTCTTTAATCTTCTCCTGCTTCTTCGTAATTCCACGAATGGCATCTGAAAAATTAGAGCCTGCAAAATCCACAAGAGGTGCTCCCATCATTCCTGCAATCAATGCAGAAGGGTTATTCGGGGCACCTGGAACCTTGATATCCTCACCATTCGGACCTTTACCGGCAGTCACAAATTTCATAGCCTCTGGCTTCACACTCTTAAAATCAAGTCCTGGACTAATCCCCATTTTTCCAATGACCTGCTGAAGTTCTTTTAGATGTTGATTTACTAATGCGTTTTGGCCATTTTGACCACCCAACTGAGTCGCTAGGTTTTGAACAAAATTTTGGTAATTATTGCGAGCTGCCTCTGCAAAGTCAGATTGCGCCTCTCGAACGGAGTTCACGTTTCTCACAAAAGTACGTGCTTCGTTTTGAAGCTTGGTTTTACACTGAGCTAAGCCTGCACAGACGATATTCTTAGCCGGAACGTATCGATTTCCTACAAATTGCATCACCGTATTTGCGTCCGGGTGATCTCCTCGAACGAGCTTATCTAAATATCGACCATACTGCTGAACACAGGAAACCTGAGCTTTTCCCGTAGAACTTTTACAAACATCTCGAGAAGGAGGAACAAAGTGACCGCCTTGCTGAGTGTCTTTTGCCAGAATACGGAAAACCTTTTGTATGTCTTCTTCGTAATTGCCTAGAATGGTATCTGTTTGCTGGTCAGCATCAAACTTCAAATTTCGAAGCCGTTGCCTAAGAATGTTGATTCGAGACCCACTTCGTGTCGATCGGCGCTGCACTGTTTTGAATGCGAAGTTATAGCACCCTCCCATTGCCGCAGAGATGTAGGAAGACAGATTCACTCCTGGAACTGAAATCCCAGCCAGCGCTTTATTAAAATAAGCATAGATTTCTTTAAGACTTGTGACATTGAATTTACCATTAATAAAATTATTGATTTGATTGGAATCATTGCTTTGTGGTTGAAGTTTAGCGGTCTCTCCATAAAATCGATCTAAGACAGACTTAACTAGATTAACTTTAGATCTAGCCTCATTCCTGTTTTTAGCTCGTTGCTTAATATTTCCATTTTCATCGACCATTGCTCGAGATTCAATTTGCTGCAAAAGATAGTCTTCTCTCGAGCAGGCAACAACTTGTCCTTTTTGACTGCCTTGCCCTAAACACTTCAAACGAGGTGACTTTCTCTCCCGAAAACACTGCTGAGTTTCTTGAATGATTTCGGACGAAAATGTTTGATCGACCTGTTGCACAGTTTCTTGAATGACGTCCCAAGTTTTTCTCATTCGATTCAAATCACCGGAAATCCGAGCCGCGACAGTGCCTTGTCCGCGAGTTAAGAGCTGTTCGAGTTGAGCGATCCCTGGCTCTCCTGTGGCTTCATTTCCATTCAGTCTTAAAGCAATTTCCTGCTGTTGTTGTGAAAGTCCACTCAGTGTGAGGTTAAAATCTCGCATGGCTTGAGAGAACTTTTGAGTCTCTCTAAAAAAGACGTTCCCTAGAGATCCTATGAACTGCTGCAGCTGTTGCCCCTTCGCCTGAAGACAAGAAATGTCTTTATACAGGAGATCAATCTTTTTCTGCTGACACACATGAGATGCTACGGCCTGTTCATTTCTACGAATCAACCCATTGAGATTCTCAAGGCTAAAATTGCCACTTTTATCCATAAGGTCCGTTGAGTCACATGAAAGCGTGCGTGTAAATGGATCGGGTTTCGGGCAAGAGTAGCGAAGTGCGGAGCCACTTTGTGCTTCTTCGAAAACTTCCGACAACGTTTTTTTAGGTTTTTTATCGTCTAAACCAAGATCGTCGTCGTCCTCATCATCATCCGCTTGACTCTTGCTTTCAAATTCCTCAGGGGTGGGTGCAAGCATCGTCATGTAGCCCGCAAGGCATTGGTAGGGCACTGGTGGATTCACCATTCCAGCTGAGTTGAAAGCTGCTCCGGGAAACTGTGGTCCAAAGAAATTTTGATTTAACCGAGTCCCAAAGGGATTTGACTGAGGGCCGGTGTTGTTTTGCGCACTGAGGTCCGCTGGCATCCCAATGGACAAGCCAAGCATCAATGCACTCATGAAGATTCCCCGATTCAGCACGTAATAATCACCCCTAAAAATGAGCTTTGCAAAGGCAATGATTCCCCGAAAATCATTGCAAAATCCCGATATTCTTATCGGATGATGGGACTCTGCTCTATACTTTATTATTTTACACCGTTATCGCTGTCATTGAAATGAAAAAGTCGGAAAAGACACATCTTTAACTTCCTGCTTTTATTGAATTATTTCATCTGACCGTGTCAACTAGCCTCAAATTGGAATTTCCTGAACCAACCCCACCCAATCCTTCCTGAACTCAAAAAAAAGTCTGAAT
>CAYLWK010000099.1:0-3546 GCA_964387255.1 uncultured Oligoflexia bacterium | reverse complement strand
GTATTTTTTTAAATCTTCTTTAATCTTGCCCTTAACGATATTTCTAAAGCGGGCATGATCTCGTTTCACACCGTAGATCACACGAACCTCTTTCTTTCCTAGCGCTCAGATCGCTCACTCCACCTAGTCACACTCTCCCGAGCGACACGAAACAGGACGCATCGGCTTCGGTCAAATCCATTCACGCTCAATCGAATCACTTCTCATGCACTGCTTTTTCCAACCCATTCGAAGCTAGCCTCATAATTATGACTGAGCGCTATTTTTTTTCACGTCGCCTCGCGCATAGATGCTGGCAACGAAATTCAATGCATCCGTGGCACAGATGTCACAGTATCGATAGTTTTTTATCAATCGAGACTTGACCACATCAATCTTGTCTTGAGTGTTACGATCAACCACATTCGAAACAAGCGTTGTGAGCTTGATGGTGTCTTTTTGGTCTTCAAAAAGCTTCAGCTCAAGCGCTTTATGCAAACGCTCATTCGTTTTGTAGTCAAATTGCTTGCCTTCAATCGCAAGCGCTCCGATATAGTTCATGATCTCACGTCTAAAATCATCTTTGCGTGATTCGGGCACTTCAATTTTCTCTTCAATCGATCGCATGAGACGCTCATCTGGCTCCTCTGCCTGTCCTGTGTATCGATTTCGGACTTTTTCACGTTGAGTATACGCTTTCACGTTATCAACGTAGTTCGAACAAAGCTTTTGAATCGCATCTTCATCCGCAGAGATGGCTCGCTGGACATCGTTTTTCACCATATCCTCATACTCTTGCTTCACTACGGCTAAAAGCTCTCGATACTCGCGCCGACGATCTTCTGAAGCAATCAATGCGTGGTGCTTTAATCCACTTTCAAGTTCATTTAAAACCATAAAAGGATTCACGCAACCAGTGTCACCACTTTTAACGAGCGCATTTGAAATTTTATCCTGAATGTACCGAGGACTAATGCCATCAAGTCCCTCTCGAATGGCTTCTTTTCGAAGTTCTTTCACATTGTCTTCAGTGTACCCTGTGAGAGTTTTTCCATCATAAAGCTTTAATTTTTGAAGCATTGAAAGATTTGCTTTTTTAGGCGTCTCTAAACGAGTTAAAATTCCCCACATCGCAGCGACATTGACCGTGTAAGGCGCAATGTGAATGCCTTTGACATTATTGGGACTAAAATCTTTTTCATAGATCTTCACTTCTTCTTTCAACTTCGTGATGTACGGAATATCAATTTTCACCGTTCGATCCCGAAGGGCTTCCATGAACTCATTGCTTTGAAGCTTCCGAAACTCTGGCTCGTTGGTATGCCCAATGATCACTTCATCGATATCCGTTTGAGCGAACTTCTTAGGCTTGATTTTATGCTCTTGAGAAGCGCCTAAAAGATCGTATAAGAATGCCACGTCTAATTTCAAAACCTCAATGAACTCAACCACGCCTCGGTTTGCGATATTAAACTCTCCATCGAAATTAAACGCTCGTGGATCTGAGTCCGATCCAAATTCTGCAATCTTTCGATAGTTAATATCTCCTGTGAGCTCCGTTGAGTCTTGGTTTTTCTCGTCTTTGGGTTGAAACGTACCAATTCCAATTCGATCTTTTTCTGAAAGAATCAATCGTTTGACCTTCACATGGTCCATCACCTTCGACCAATCCCCAGCATAATGCTTCATCAGTTCGCGCTGCACATAGCGACAGGCAGGATCGACATCCCCCACAATGTTCACTTTATAGCCTTTATTACCCTTATTGATCTCACTGTGGAACTTTGCACGCATTTCTTCTGGAATCAATCGAAGCGGGTCCTCATGCATCGGACACGGCATCGACTTTCGATCCCCTAAAATTGATTGCACTTGATGATCTGGGTCAATCCATTCAAAGGTGTACATGGCTCCATGGTCGGTTCGTGAGTAATGCTCCAGTCCTTTTTTCAAAAGCCGAGCAATCGTGGACTTCGCTGAACCCACTGGACCATGTAGTAATAGCACTCGCTTTTCAGTCCCATAACCCATGGCGGCAGACTTGAGAAAATTCATCAACTTCATTAAGGAAATATCGAGTCCAAAAACAGCATCTTTTCCGTTTTCAATGGGATCTTCAAAAAACTTATAGCGGGTGATTTTTTTCTTATACTCCGTATAGGAATCAGTCCCGTAATCCATCACCATGTCGTAGCATCGCTGAAATGCGTTTCGAGCAACCCGCGGGTCTTTTTTGACCATATCGAGGTATTCCCAAAAGGTGCCTTCCCAATGTAAATGTTTGAACTCATCTTGTGATTCTTTTATCCCTAGAAATTTTGACCAATCTTTTTTCTCTGCTTGTGCCATTCCAACTCCTTCAGTCTAAACTTTTACCCTGATTTCTGTGTCTTGTTTTACGCCGAACCTCCGAAGAGCTCAATTTAAAAACTATACTCAATAGATTTACTCCAGAAGCTTGACTTTACGCGTTAGCGCTTTTGCCTCTCGTTTCCCCATCTTTAGTTTACCTTTACAACTCTTTGACTGTAAAGGATCTCTCAGCAATAATTGAAACCAATTAATGATCACGAAGGGCATTCCATGACACCGACAGAGCTTCAAAAAAATAAAACAGAAAACTCAATTAAACACTGGCTAGATTTTGCTCGAAAAGCGATTGGCAAAAAGGGATCTGATCAATTTGAGATTTATCTTGAAGACCGTCGAGGTTTTCATGTGGATGTGAAGAATCAAGAAGTTGATTCCTTCATTCGAAGCCAAGATCAAGGCATTCATTTTCGAATTTTGAAAAACAAAAAACTCGGCCATAGTTTTAGCACCACCCTTTCAGAATCTGCCATTTTAGAAGCCATCGACTCAGCATTTTCTATTATGAAAGTCTTACCAGAAGATGAGCACCATCAGCTTTTTGAATTTGATCAAGTCGTTTACCCTGAAGTCAACCAATGGAACCAAGCGGGCCTAGCGATGCCTGTTGAGTCTAAAATCAAGTTGGCGCTTGACCTTGAAAAAGCATGTAAAGACACGGACAAAAGAATCGTTGCACTTCGATCAGCAAGTTTTAAAGAAAATCAAATCCAAGTTTGGCTCTCTGATTCTCATGGCAACGAAATTCAGCATCAAGCCACTCGCTTTTCCATGAGTGCCCTGTGTAAGTCTCAACAAGACCAAGAAACTCAAACGGGATTTGATTTTCAGTTTGCATGGGATCTCTCTGAAATTGACCCACTGGTCATTGGAAAATCAGCAGCATCCGATGCATTAGAACTTCTAGGGGCTGTCATCCCAAAATCGATGAAGTGCCCGGTGATCATCCCCCCTCGAGTCATGGCAGATTTGATTGATTTCATCGCTCCCAGCATGAATGCCGAGGCCATCGATAAGAAAAAAAGCATGCTCATTGGAAAACTCCATCAAAAAGTCTTTTCAGATCAAATGACCCTAATCGATGACGGACTCTATCCGAATGGATTAGGAACCACCCCATTTGACGGCGAAGGCGTTCCAAAAAAGAAACTGGTTTTATTCGATCAAGGGGAATTCGTAGAAACCTATCGAGACCTT
>CAYLWK010000098.1:0-9335 GCA_964387255.1 uncultured Oligoflexia bacterium | reverse complement strand
TGTGATGATGTGATGATGTGATGATGTGATGATGTGATGATGTGATGATGTGATGATGCGTGGAAGAATCCCTCTCTCTCCGCCACTGAGAAAAATGATCATGATTTTTTACAGTCTGCTCCTTTTTTTTCTCTCTACAAAGACCCCCGAGGTACTCGCAGGCGACTCTGGACCCCAAAGACCAGACTGTCAAACATCGTTGTCCAAGCAGACAGAAACAATCCCCAAAGATCGGGCTTCAAAGATCGAACTTGGTTTTACTTGGGCGCCAGGCACTTCTGAGGATAGTGCAAAAAAAGCCCTGATTCTGGATACACTGAAAGAGATCGACAGGATTTTTCCTTCCATTGCATGGCCCAGAAAACTAAACATTGTCATGACCTCCAAAAGAGAAGGGCTTGCGACAAGAATCGCTCCCTGGAGGGTGACCCTATCGGACCTTCTCAGTGGACCTGACTTAAAGAAGGTTTTTCTGCATGAGTTTGGTCATATTTTGTTTCGGATAGCCCTCTACAGAACCGCCTTTGCTTCTAAGGGTCGCAATATCGTAGGAACTACACTTCCGGTGAAAGGATACAGCTTAATTTATGACGGCATCGAGGAATTTTTTGCTGATCTTTTGACTGTCTTAGTAACGTTAGATCAGAAAAGCATTCGGGAATGCTGTGATCATTTATACATCGTGGATCCTCCGTTGGACCCTTGGCCACTTTTCCAACGACGTTGGCATCGGTATAGAGATTTTAGTGTTCCTATCACGCTCGATGAGTTTAAAGATCAAATTTTGCCCTTTTGTCAGGAGGGGAATCGCATTTATCGCACAGAGAACTTTAAGAATGAATTTGATGAAGTGCATGGATATTTCGGCTGGCTTCGAGCAAGAGTAGGCGTCCATTTTGAAACTATAAAGAAAAATAGAGCAGATTTTATAAATCGCTTTTTACAAATAGCCGCTTTTTGGGATGCAAGCCTAAGGGAAAAAGAAAATGATTCGGTGTTAGAGAAGGTGATTGCCGCCAATGAATTTTTTGCCGAAGAACTAGGAATTAACGATAATCCTTAGCTGGCGGTTGATTCCATCCAAAAAAGATAGTTTTTGTTTTTAAAATTCTAAAAAAGCTTTCTGAAACTACAAATTACCACCTCGGAAAAGCCTGAAGCTATGACTGTCGTTGTTACGGGTAACAGGTTTTCTGGGTTGGTTGTCCACACCATTTTTCAATACTTTTACCTTGGGAGATGGACCTTGTACACGATAAGTCTCCACTGCACTGGAGGCGGTTTGAAATCCAATCCAAGCTTGAGGAGATAGAGGAAACAGTTGTAAAAATGGAATGATAGAATTTATTTTTTTTAAATAGTCTTTTCCAGTCCAGACTTTAACCTCCAGCCCTTCCAGATCACCATACATCCATCTAAAATAAGTAGAGAGATCTACTGCCTGAGGGATCATTCCAAACGCGGTATCAATCACCCAATGGTCATACAAAACGATGAAATGATAAGTCCAGACTCTCTCGTGTGAATCGATGGTGTGTTTTGCTCGCAGAGTTCCCAAAGCTCCAGCTTTTGAAGTAATCATCATGACTTTGGCTTTATCTAAATCCAAATGAGGATGGTCTTTGATGTTTTGAATGGTTTGTTGGACTGATTTAAAGCATCTTCTTTCAGATAAGTCTGGAACAGCAACTTCAAGCGCCGTCAGAACTTCTTGACATACTTTTGGGCTGTCATTGGAAAGACATTTTTGTGGGAGGGTTGATAAGAAAAGAGGCAGCCCAAAAAACATGAAGAGGATTTTTCGTAAGTCAACCATATCGGAGTGCTTATATCTTGTTTTAAGTTGTGGCAATCCTTACCCTGGTGGTCCAAGTAAAATGACTGAAGCAAGACGAGTTTCAGCCTTTATAAATTATAAATGAGCTTAGTTTATTTTTTTAAGTTCGACACATTGGAATGTTTGGAACCCTTTTTGAGAGTGAGTGCTGTGAATTCAAAGATATATTTAGAGCCACTTCCTAGTAATTTTCCTTTAGCTTGTCTATTTAAAAAATTCTTTACACTTTGTATTCTTGAAATCTATAAAACAGCATGTTTCTTTTTAAAAAAATAGTCATATTCAATATCTACCTATCACTTCTTTTTGCATCAAGTAGTGAGGCACAGGTTGAAGATCATTTTCACTACGGACAGTGTGCTCAATGGCTGATGAGAAATCGGGACCTAGGTAGGATAGATATTCATCAAAATTATGAGGGTCCTTTCGGCGATTTGGGTGTTTCATGGGGACAAGCTTTTAAGGGGGTTCTTGGTTTTTTTGGATACACTCCAAAAGAAGATGATAGAAAAATACCTCGGCCAATTCAGTATCGCGGGCAAAACGTAAAAGGAGTGGTCGCAGTTTGGGATGAAAACCTTCAATCTTGGAGATACCAAAACAGTTTAGGCAGAATTATCGACTCGTCGGAAATTGTCCTGAGTGTTTTACCGGGCATAGGCGATATGAAATCGAGCCATGCAGGAAGTGTTTTGCCTTTATTGCGAACATTCAATTTAGATCATGATAAAAATCGCAAACGTGTATCTCAATCTCTCCAAGATTTGGGCAAAAGGTGGATCTCAGCAACTGCTGAGGCATTTGATTTGCCTTACTCGGGAAATGGACCTTGGGTTGGTTTGTATCATTCAAAAGGCATGGGACCATGGAGGTCTTCTGAGGCTACTTACGATACTCTTTTGAAGTACTTTGAAGAGCTCCGTGAAGAAGCAAGAAAAGTCGTAGGAGTTTCTCGAAGCGGAAGCTTTGGATTGCATGCGCAGCTTAACTTTGAGCATCCATCACTGCTGGATGCACTGGTGGTTTCAGGGGCTCTCGTTCCAGTGGGATTTCAGCAAAGTGTTGAGAGATTTGAACAAGCTGCAAAGCTCGGTCATTTAATGCCTAACTACGATGCATTTCGTTGGATAAATGGGCTCTATCAGAGAATGATTTGGCATCTTCATAAGAGTCCTTTTGGTGAAACCCCAGTGCTTTTCCTTGTTGGAGAATTTGATGAAGAAGTTTCTAGTTCTGCTAAAGTCTGGATGCAGGATTTAGCAAATCGGTTTCCTAATATTTATTACTACGAAGTTGAAGGAGCGGGTCACGATGTTTTCACGCCTGCTAGGATTATCAAAGAAGGGAAAGTGATTCGAACTTACAAGCCCGATCGAGCATTTCACCTTCTTCATCAGTTTCTCGCTGAAACACTGGTTTAGTCACTTCTAGTAACCTGACAGGATTAATCACAAATCCAGTCGAGCAGCTAAAAACCACTGCTTTGGCAGCTGATTGAAGTGAAAGCATAGAATCAGTTGTCAAAATGAGATTCTTCACTGCCTAATTTTAAACACTTTTAGTGTGTACAAACTTATATCTTTCTGAAAGAGTTTCAAGTTATGAAACTAAAAAATACACTGTCGTTGACATTCTTTACTCTTGCCACCTTCTTGTTTGGACCCATTGCATATTCGATGAATTACGAGTGCCGAGCCATGATCGGACAAGATTTAATGGAACAGGATGCTACGTTTGTAGCGATGACGCAGGGCTTTTTAATTGAAGGTGTAGATGAATCTCGCGTCACCAAAACAATTTCTGAAAAAGACTTTGAGCTTTTTCCTGGAGACGGTGATTCCTTTAAAGACACCGATCTTCATCAGAGTTTCAAATTAGAAGTCAGTTTTGAAAAGGTGCGTACGTCACAAGATGCGATGAACTTTGTGCTATCTAGCCATTTGACGCTGAGTTTTAAAGATTTAAATGAACCGTTTTCAGTAGTGACCAGTGATCAAGGTGAAGTTGGTCAAAAACGATTAGAAAATAATCTAGAAATTAGACTCCCAAGTTTGATTAATAAAGTTGGACCTGTGTACTATTTTGTCAAATGCACTAAAAAATAGGGTTCAATCTTCTTTATCGATTCGAATTTCAATTTCAACAGCATCAAGATAAGTTTTAATAAAATCAAAATCTGCGGGAAAGTATCGGGTGAAGATACGTTTCGTGGTTTTTGGAGGCGCTGAATGAAGAAATGGTGGCACTCCCGGAGTTTCATCTTGGGCAAATACTAGGCTCTCTCCTCGACCTACCTCAAAGACGTTATTATTTTTTCCCACTCCAAAAGTGCCTTGAGCTTCAGGACCAAGATTAAATGCTTCGACTAAACCAAATCGTCGACCTCCATCAAAATGAAATCTAGGCGCTGCCATAAAATACTCATCAAGTCGGAGTTCAAAAACTCCATCGCTATTTAGTGAGAGGTTATTTACTCTATTGATAAAGTCTTGTCTCAGGTCGACGTATTCAAAAAATGGGGCTAATTCGTCGAGCCTTTCAATAGCAATGATCGGAATGATCATTTTAGTCACTGTGCCGTCGTTTTGTTTTATAAACTCCGTTTGTTTTCTACGATACCAAACTCCAGAGATGCGATAAAAAGTCACTCGATTATATCTTCCGTAGTGACGATACAGAAGTTTATAGAGATCTTTATCTGTGAGCCATTCGAATTTTGGTAAATCTGTAAAAATCTGAAATCCGTCTCTGTTTAAAATAGCCATTCGATCTACCTCTGTAGCCGGGGACGGTGAAACGTTGCCGGATGAGACGTTAAATAAAGGGTGTTTTTGATGTCTTGCCAAGCGATACGATCTATCAAAATCAATTTGATCTTGGCTTATAAAGGTATCTCCTTCGGCCGTAAAACTTTTGATTCGTGAGCCCTCAAGTGAAGCCCTTGTGAGTAAAGTTCGCTCGCTCTTTCCATCTGGCTGATAGACAAAGATGACAAAGTCCTCAGTGCCAATAAAGTTAAACAAAGCTTTGCAGGTTTCTTCATGAGGATTGGCTAGGGTATGAGAGGGCAAAAAAATCGCGAAGACGGCCAAAAACACCGTGGCTCCCCCTAGCCTACTTAGAAACACCCTCAGGCCAGAAGGAAGCCGATGCCTCCATCGAGCAAAAGCCGAAGAGCTTTCTTTAAAAATGTCTAAGCCAACCATGGACCTACCTTTATCCGGCCAAAGTCGTTTCTTCAACTAAATAATACTAATTAAATCAAGCTTATGATAACCGAGTCGCTCTAGGTCTGGATCAACTTAGTTGTTTGCGCATTTATGACTTTTTGGTTACCACTCGCTCATTAGATGGATAAATGGGTTGGTCGATTCGCGATTAAAATAGTTTAGGGGTTACGTATGCATTTAAAATACGGGTTGGTTTGTTTTGTGTTTGGGGTAGTGAGTTTAATGCCTGCATCCGCCTTGAGTCAAAACTCAGCTTCCATAGGTTGCACAGAGATTTTTGTAGAGGATGCTGAAAAAGAAAATTGGCTTCCTAGGCTTTTATTTTCACGCAGATCATCTAGCCTACTTAGGCCTAGTGACACAGACCTAACGCCAAATCAGTTGACCACTTTGACACATCCGACTCTAAAGAATATCGAAATCTCGCTTTGGGTTTCTAAAAATGATGGAAAAATGAGAGGTAAGATCAATCTTAATCAAAGGAACGAAAAGTCATTTTACTTCGGAGAGCTTGAGCCAACACTAATGCGAAGAAGAGGCCTTTTTCGTTTTGGAGAAAGGGCGTACGTTTCGTTTAGGGTGAATGGAAAGCTCTATGAAAGAGATTCTACCACAGAAAGGCTTTCTCCTAAGTTTGAAGATAGAGAGTTGAATGGCAGGCTCGTGATTGAATTCATAAATCCTTCAGCAGCTTTTCCAAAAGACGAGATATTGAGGGTAACAAAAGTAGATTTTGATCCAAGCTTTTATCGAGAGCCCGTATTGATCTATCCGCATGATTTAGGTGGAATTATGGTTCCTATCCCTGAAATGAATGTCCTTTCAGCCCAAGCACTAGTTGATAAAGCTCGGGAAGAAGCTCCTTTTTATAATAAGGCAGATTCGTTTAAGTTTCGTTGGAAGTTTGGTGGACCCGCGTTAGCAGGTTTTGAGTCTATTTTTTCTCTACGAGAAGAACTCACTTTTTTCGCAAATCCAAGGTAAATATCAAGACTTGATTTTAGATGGTTTCATTTTTTAGTTGATGATCTATCTTTTCAATCCAAGCTTTTTTCTGAACGGGATCTAGGAAACTTGCCTGGAAACCATTTTTAATCAGCTGAACAATTTGCGTATCACTGAGTGAGAGAGCCTCTTGAGAAGCTTTAAAATTTTCTATGAGATACCCTCCAAAATAAGCAGGATCGTCGGAGTTGATTGTAATGCAAAGCCCTTTTTCTAAAAGACGCTTTAAATTATGATTCTGAAGTTGTGGGGTCACTTGCAGTTTTTGGTTTGATAAAGGACAGACTGTGAGTGGGATTGATTGTTCTTTTAGATACTTAACTAAGCTAGCATCCGATTCACATCCGACTCCATGATCAATTCGAGCCACCTTTAAAAGGTTAATCGCCTCCCAGATATAGGCTGGAGGCCCCTCCTCCCCTGCATGCGCGACGGTGAGATAGCCTTCATCCCTTGCCTGATCGAAAACACGTTTAAACTTACTTGGTGGATTTCCTTTTTCAGAGGAATCAAGCCCCACTGCGATGATTTGATCACGAAACGGTCTTGCCATTTTCAAGGTTTCAAAGGCGCTTTCCTCAGAAAGATGCCTTAGGAAACAAAGAATCAAAAATGAGCTGATTCCAAAGTTTGATTTTGCATCTATTAGAGCCTGATTGATTCCTTGAAAGACAGTCTCAAAGGCAATGCCTCGATCTGTGTGCGTCTGCGGGTCAAAGAAAATCTCGACGTGAACCACATGCTCTTCATGCATTTTTTTTAAATAGGCATACGTTAGATCATAAAAGTCCTGCTCCTTGATGAGGACTTGAGCTCCTTGATAGTAAATATCAAGAAACGATTGAAGATTTTCAAATTCGTAGGCTTTTCGAAGTGTGGCTACATCTGAATAAGGAATTTCTATTTGATTCCTTTGTGCAATTTTAAAAAGAAGCTCAGGTTCTAAGGTTCCTTCAATATGGAGGTGAAGTTCTGTTTTAGGTAATTTTTGAATCAGTGAAGATTTCATTTTGGCTCCTTTAAAAATCGACGAAGATTTTCGATGATCGAGAGTGGAATTTCATGAGCGCCCTCAAAAGGATAAAATTCAAACTCTTTGACCTGTTGAGAAATTTCTTTAGAAAGTTCTTCCGCAGCGGCAAACGAAAGCACAGGGTCGTTTTTTCCATGAGATTGAAAGACTTGAATGGGTTTTGGCGAACTTGGTTTTTCTTGAAACCATCCTCGGTTAGGAACCCAGGCACCAGAAAGAATGAGGAGTTGGTTAACGTGAATAGAGTGATGAAAAATCAGGTCCAATGCAACCATGGCACCTTGTGAGAATCCTCCCAAGACAACGGACGAATAGCGTGTCTTCAGCGTTTTTAAAAATCTTGCAACCTCCGTTGAAGCGTGGTCAAAGCCTGTTTTCATGGATTCAGAAGGTGTCCAGTCTCGAATGTCATGACTTGGCAACGTAAAATAACCTGCATCGAGTGGAAACCAGCCCCTTCCCTCCATCCAAGGACTGATGGGCACCGAGATGATGCCATTCGGAAAAAACCAATCAACTGACTCGGTCAATGCGCCTGCAAGCTCTTGACTCAATGGTGCAAGGTCTTGGCAGCTCGCGCCATAACCATGAAGGAGAATCACAGCCTTTTGAGTGGGTTGAGTGTCGATTGATAGAGAACGGATCTTTAATCCTTGGATTTCATTGAGTGAGAATTCTTCAAATGTCATGACGAATTCTTTTTATGTTTAAAAAAGGCTTTAGTAAAATGAAAAAATGACGCATTGGGTTTGGGATACTTCTCCGATTCTATTGGATCTCGGATTTCTTCAGCTTCGTTGGTACGGCTTATTTTTTGCTGGAGGATTTTATTTTGGATATCGGTTCATGAAACGAGCCTATTTTTGGGAAGGAAAGCCGCAATGGTCTGTGGATCAGCTTTTAAAGTATGCCATTTTTGGCACCTTGGTTGGAGCAAGGCTTGTTCATTGTTTGTTTTATGAGCCTGAGTTTTACCTCACCCATCCTTGGCGCATTCTCTTTATTTGGGAAGGTGGCCTTGCAAGTCATGGAGGTTACTTGGGGGCTTTTGTCGCTGTCTGGCTCTTCCATAAAAAACAAAAAAATCAACCTTACTTATGGATTTTAGATCGACTCGCTGTCGCTGGGGTTTTTGCTGGTTCGTTGATTCGTGTGGGGAACTTTTTTAATTCTGAGATTGTTGGAAAAGTCACTGAGGTTCCATGGGCTGTCGTTTTTATCAGGCGATTTTCAGAGCCTAGGCATCCTACTCAGCTTTATGAAGCGATTTGCTATTTCATAGTTTTTTTAATTCTTTATCGAATTTACGTGCGGTTGAAACATCGCACACCTGAGGGATTGATCCTAGGGTGTGCATTTATTCTTATGGCAATGGTTCGATTTTCTTTGGAATTCACCAAACGCCCTCAAGCAGCCTTTGCTACAGAATGGACTGTGAACATGGGTCAGTGGCTATCCATTCCATTTTTGATCTTAGGTGCCTACCTAGTTTATCGGTCAATGAAATCATCAGAGTGAATTTCAAACTGATAAATAAGGTTTCCTTTATGATCATAAAAATTGAGTTTTAAAAACTCTCGAGTCATTTCAACAGTCGAAAACCCGTGAGCTGATCTTCTGAATCTTTGAATAATTCCCATATGTTTCCACTTTGACTTTCCGTTTCGCACGTACCGCATATTGGCTCCTGCGCCTCCTTGAACAACCTGATGAAACTGTGGTGTTTCGATGTGTTCCTGATGATGGTCGTGTCCTGCCAGATAGAGAGGAACTTGATATCGTGTGATTTCAGGTAGGAGTGTGAGTGCTATGTCAATATGGGATCCGTGTAACCCTCGAGAAACAATGGGGTGATGACCTGCTAGAATCTTCCAACCCCATTTTGCTCTCAACGAATTTCCGACTGCTTCCAACTGAGAGGTGCTTAATTTTTCTGTGTCCAAAGCGTAGAGGTGGAGCCAATCGGGAAGCAATGGAATGGTGTAGTGTGCAGCAGGCATCCTCCAACGAGGGCTGATCTTGGAGTAATCAATCTGTGCTTGAATGCTGCCTCGCCAGTCATGATTGCCAGGAAGCATCCAAAAATCAAACCTTCCAAATTTTTTATAAATTTTATCAAACTTTGTTTTAAATTGAGCATCATGAACTGAGCTCACACCATTCGGATAGATATTGTCTCCAAGGCCTAAAACAAAGTCACAGCCCTGAGCATGGCAAACTTGAAGCATGG
>CAYLWK010000097.1:0-5602 GCA_964387255.1 uncultured Oligoflexia bacterium | reverse complement strand
CGATAAAAAAGCAGTCTCATTTTGGAATTCGCAATCCGATCGATCATTTGAATTCCTTCACGGTCCTCTGGGATGAGTGAGTAGCCAATGAAGTAATCTGCTTCTGGCGGTCTGCGATAAGGCACTGAGCCGGGTGATTCTTCTTCCGTGTTTGAAAAAAAATGAATTCCTCTGATTGCTTGGTGGCTTGCGCGAGGGTTAAATGGGGGTAAGAGCAAAGCCAAAATCAGCGCTTCTTTAGAGTCTTTTTCTACCCAAAAACGAACTTCAAAACGAACTTTAGAATGATTCGCTAACCAAAGTGCCATGAGCAAGTTCGAAGCAACGTCCCCTGCTCCCCCATTTGCGCTTCCAGCAGTGAGATTCACGCTCACTTTCTTCGAATCCCGGTGCTGCCCATAAGATGAAGAAATATCAATGGAAACATTCAACCCCAGAAGACAAAATACCAATACTAAATTTTGAGCAAGACTTTTCAGCGGCCGACAAAAAAGCCAATGTTTCATGAAACTCCCCTTAAACCCAATCGTATCTTTCCAATCCAAATTCCATGGCTCAGTTCTCATTGAAAACTTAGCTTGTCAAGTTTCTCCCCCCTCGATTAAACTAAGGCTCAATGACCCAGGTCTCTTTAATCCCATTTGAACACAGGGGAGCACCCTGCTCTGCGATGACAGCAACGCTTGAAGTTGATTTTAAGTCTCAGGCTTGGAAGTTGAACTTTTCTTGGAATAGAGAACCGACCATGCCGAGATTGGAATCTCTTACCTGTTCAAAGTTCAAAATAAAACCACAACTCTGGGAAGCGACCTGTTTTGAATGGTTTTGGAAGAAAAAGAGCACGAATGCCTACTACGAGTTAAATTTTGATCCTAACGGTCACTATTTTATTCATGAATTTATTGACTATCGAAAGCCAGTCGATCATCAAAAAATTGATTTAAATCTAAGGCTTTTAAAAGTAAGCGATGATTTCGTCACAATCACTGGGGAATTTCAAGAAGTGAAGTTTAACGAAGATGATTTTTCATTTCACTTATGTGCGGTCATTGAAGACTCTGAAAATCACCTGCACTACTTTGCATCACATCACTTTGAAGAGACACCTAATTTTCATGATCGACGTTTATTCCAAGATTGGTCGAATGAGTCATGCTCGGAAGCGAAGCGGTGAGCACTAGCGTTTAAATAGATAACTAAGCAAGCTCAAGACGATGCTCACAACGAGGCAGGTCACAATTGGAAAGTAAAACGTTGATTTCTCTCCGCGAATCACAATGTCTCCTGGTAAGCGCCCAAACGGAAAAAACTTACCTCCAAATTGAATAATCACTCCTATGAGGATGAGAATTGATCCAATTAAAATCAATCCTTTGGCCAGTGGAGTGAATTGACTCATTTTTCCTCTCTTTTTCTGTGAGTCTGTGTGAGACTATTTTTATTTGGGTTTAAACAGCTTCTTTTTTAAGTCGCTATAGCCGAGTTCTTCCATCTTTTCTTTTGGAATAAACTTTAAAGCTGCAGAGTTGATGCAATAACGTAAACCCGTGGGCTCCGGTCCATCGGGAAAAACATGTCCTAAGTGAGAGTCACCTATTTTGGAGCGAACTTCAGTGCGTGTTGAAAATAATGAGCGGTCTTCTTTGGTATGAATCAATGATTTAGAAATGGGTTGAGTGAAAGAAGGCCAGCCGGTTCCTGACTCAAACTTATGAGTCGAGGAAAACAAAGGTTCACCTGTGACGACATCCACGTAGATCCCCTCTTTTTTATTATCCCAGTACTCGTTTTGAAACGCTCTTTCCGTAGCGTCTTCTTGAGTGACTTTCCATTGCAGATCTGACAGCTTTTCTTTAATTTCTTGATCTGAAGGTCGTTGATACCGTGTTTCGTCCATCGAGTTGTCTCCTGCAAATGCCACATTTAAACTAAGAATGAAAAATAGAATGAGTGTGTGCAATTTTTGAAATCTCATCATGAAATCTAAACCTCGCCTGCTCAAAAGACCATGTTTTTCCGCTCTTTAATCCTAGCATAGATCATGGTTATAGTGATGCACGAGAGGTTGACCATGAACGAATTAGAATCAATTGATCCATTTAGTGAAGCATTACTTCAACGCTATTCAGTAGAGACAGATGATGAAATCAGTCGGAAATTGACGTTTGCTCAGCAAGCCCAGCGAGAGTGGAGTCGTAGTGATATTAACCACAGGGTGAAGGTACTGAGGAATCTCAAATCAACGCTTGACGAAAGAAAACAAAGTCTCGCAGAGATCATCACGCGTGAAATGGGAAAGCCGTTTAATCAATCTATTTCTGAAATAGAAAAGTGTGCTTGGGTTTGTGACTATTATGCCGATCATGCAGAATCACTTCTCAGTCCAAGAGAAATATCAACTGACTATGAGCGATCGATTGTGGCTTATGAGCCTTTAGGGGTGATTTTAGCCATCATGCCTTGGAACTTTCCTTTTTGGCAGGTGTTTCGCTTTCTTGCACCTTCCATTTTAGCAGGGAATTCGATTGTCTTAAAACACGCATCGAATGTGACTGGATGTGCTTTAGCCATTGAGAATTGTTTACAATTCCTAGACCTTCCAAAAGCACTTTTGCAAGTGCTAAGGATTCAGAGCAAGCAGGTAGCATCGATCATCGAAGATCGTCGGATCTCAGGAGTCACACTCACTGGAAGTACGCAAGCTGGAAAAGCTGTTGCAAAAATTGCGGGGGAGAATTTAAAAAAATCTGTTTTAGAGCTTGGGGGCAGCGATCCTTATTTAATTTTAGAGGATGCCGATTTGGACCGAGCAGCCGATGCGTGTGTGACCAGTCGACTTATTAACTCGGGGCAAAGCTGTATTGCAGCAAAGCGTTTCATAACGGTTGCTTCGATTTATGATGAATTTCGAGAAAAATTGATCGAACATTTTAAAGCTAAAAAATTTGGCAATCCAATGGACCCTGAAAACTCAATCGGGCCTATGGCGCGTTTGGATTTACGCGATGAGCTTCATCAACAAGTGACTGCCTCTGTTGAGAAAGGGGCGCAACTTGATTTAGGAGGTGAAGTGCCAAAAATGAAAGGATATTTCTATCCGCCGACGGTCTTATCGGGTGTCACACCAGACCATCCAGCCTTTCATGAAGAGTTGTTTGGTCCGGTTGCTTGTTTGATTCAAGCTCGCTCTACTGATCATGCGATTGAGTTAGCAAATCAAACTGTTTACGGATTGGGAGCAGCAGTGTTTACAAAAAATTTAGACTTAGGGTTTGAAATTGCCCAGAAACGTCTTCAAGCAGGATGTTGCTTTGTGAATGAATTTGTTAAATCGGATCCAAGACTGCCATTTGGGGGAATCAAAGAAAGTGGCTATGGTAGAGAGCTTTCTGAGGAAGGCATTCGAGAATTCATGAACATCAAAACAGTCGTGGTTAAGTCAACCAAAACTTAAGGGTGTGAAGTAAAAAAAAGTCATTAAATTTGGTTTTTTTAAAAAGACCTTCCGTAATCACGACATGGCACCGGTCTAGAACATTTTCTGTGATACCCACAGACTGAACAAAACTCATTGAGAATGATTGATTTTGCAGATCTTGAAGCATTTTGGTAGCGCAAACGGATTTGATTGAGATCCTGTCTTTTTGCCTCGTTGCCTATATCTATGACCCCCGGTTAGATTGGTTCAATGTTAGAAACTGAAGCAATTCTATCCGGTTACATCTTTTTTATGGGGCAACGGGGATACCAACACCCTGCAGCTCGTTAACATTTGATTTGGCCCCTGTCGTGTTCAAAATTTTAGAATAAACAACATTGTCAACTCGGAAGGATTGACATAGAGACAAAAGTGGTTTTCAGTTTTGCTTAAAGGAGTGCATATGAAATGTTTAATATTGATAGGATTACTTGCTTCGTGGTGTTCATTCGCTGCATCTAACCCCGTGCTTGTAGTCAAGCATGATCTTGAGGTCGTGGATGTCGCTTTTTCACCGGACGGAAAAAGCGTTGCAACGGCATCAGGTGATAGCACCGCCAGGGTGACAGAGGTTGAGTCAGGAAGAACTCTTGAAGTGATTAATCATGATGAGGATGTTCGTGGGCTTGCTTTTTCACCGGATGGAACAAGACTTTTAACCGGCTCTTCAGATCAGATTGCGAAGGTCACTGACCTTACCTCTGGAAAGACCATCACAACAATTAGGCACCCAGATGCTGTCTCATGCGTCGCCTACTCACCAGACGGGCAAATGGTTGCAACGGGAACACATAACGGTCTGGTGATGGTGACAGACGTTGAGTCGGGGGGCGTTGTTCGTAAGATCACAGTCCCTATTTCAAGCACGATAGATAGAGATTATGTTTTCACTGTCTCTTTCTCACCGGATAGCAAACTCATTTTAGCTGGAGCAATGCAAGGAAATTCAAGCCTAAGCGCAACAGTTACAGATATCCAAACAGGCCGAACGCTCCTCACGAGCTCGCACTTTTCTGGGACAAGGAGTGCCTCTTTTTCACCCGATGGGAAAAGTATCTTAACCTCAGGTAGAGATGGTACTGCGAGGGTAACCCATATTGAATCCGGCAAGAAACTTCTCGAGATTAAGCATGAACACTGGGTGACAAATGCTGTTTTCACACCCGATGGAAAAAAGATTCTGACTGGATCCTTCGATACAACTGCTAGAGTCACCGAGTTCCCATCTGGAAAGACTCTTATGGAGTTCCATTCTAAAGAAGGAAGAGTGGTAAGAGCCGATTTGACACCAGACGGAACAAGAGTTTTATTGGCTGATGCTGATGACTCTGCCAGGTTGATTGATCTTGACTCTGGGGATACCTTGCAAGAAATCATGATGCCCGGTAGCGTGGTAAGCATTTCTTTTTCACTTGATGGAAAAAGACTTGTGACGGGAGGATATGATCGAGAAGCTCGTGTTTATGACCTCGCTATTTGAACACAATGGAGGGGGGCAAAAGAAAGTCTCTCTAAATGAGTTAGATTTCTTAGTTTCGGTTGACCTAAGCGAGCTCCTATGAATGCTAAAAGATTAAGCACTATTCCGTTTTCTCTGCTTATGACGTTATTTGTTGGGTCCCTTTCTTTCGGTCAAGATATACGAGACGGAAGAGAGGCTTTAGACGTTCAGATAGTGGAGTGTTTTGAAGGAGACGACACTTCTTTAATAGATCAACTCAAGTCACCCCTATCAGTCGAGAGAGAAAAAGCATTAGAAGCGATTCGAAATCGTGGCAAGATGAGCTACTTAGAAGCTGAAACGATTGTTCAATTGATTTTAGATCAGACAATCGAGGATTTAAGTGTTGTGCCAATTTCTTCGGCTCTTCTGGGCTATCTGGGTTCTGGCTTTCGCTTTGAGGCCGAGGAAGATGAGACCCAAAACATCGCCAGAAGTGCGCTTCGATTTTTCGAAGCACACTCGGTAGACATTTTTTCCAAGTTAAAAGAAACCTTTTTAATTTCTAACCAAACGATTAGGGAGGGTGCTCTTTTTTCAATAAGTCAATTAGCTAGCAGTGGAGACGATCGGGTTGTTTTTTTAATTGAGGCTCTTTCTGATACAAATGCAACAATTCAAAT
>CAYLWK010000096.1:0-2863 GCA_964387255.1 uncultured Oligoflexia bacterium | reverse complement strand
CCAGCGTCTTAGACAAGACACTCAATCAAGCCGTAAAGAACGACCGTCAGTAAGATCCCGCTATGAATCACACCTTTTACGGACGCCATCATTTTTGGCATTTTTCCTACCACTGCATTGGTTTCAATGGCCATAATGATCACAAAAAGCACCCCAAAAAGAGTCCAACCACTGTAGTCATAGGAAGCGCTCAAGGGCAAGTGAGACGCTGCGCCCATGAAAAACAAAAGCGGAATTGAAAACAAGGTATTCGTTCTAGACGCCAATGCCGCTCGAGCTCCCAACTGCGCCACATCATCTAACACCTTCTCTCCATTGGCTTTAGCAATGACCTTTTTCTGCGCTGGCCAAATCACTAGCCAAACGTTTAAAAACATCAACGTCCCAAGGCCGGAGCCTGTCAAAATATAAATCCCATAACTCGAATCAAAATATGCCCATCCCATCGCTCCATGACCTTTGATCGCTAAGATCGTCAACCCGGAGAGAAATGTGAACATTGCACCCCACCGAAACCACCATAACGCTCGGGGAACTAATTTCTGAACTGCTGCGGTTTTATGAGAGGCATCCGTCTCCTTAAACCACTCTCCTTGGATAAAGTTAAAATAATACAAGACACCAATCCAAGTGATGCCCGCTAAAAAATGAATCCATCGGAAAATGAACTCTTTTCCCGCTTCACTAAAAAGTGCTAATTCCATGGCTCTCTCCTTTACTCTTCTCTGTTTTTGTTTCTAGTTTCTTTCCTGATTTATCCGTTTGAAATGATCATCCTGGTCATTCACATCAACCAATAAAAACTACGCTTTACACATAAGTCATGACTCAGCGCCGCTCAACTCTATCCAACCCCTTGCATGACTCACAGAAACCCCAAGTATTTAAAAAATCACAAGTCTGTGATGATCTTTCATTCCTCTTCATGGGGTAAGAAAAAGTGGTATCTTACCTAAAAGAATCAGGCAAACTGAAAAAGATTATTTAGTGATGCGCGCTGGGTTATGATTTTGATAAATTTTGGAGCCGATTTCGACACCTTTTTTAAATGTCTTTTCTAACACAGGATTGCCTTTGGCGTCTTTTTCAACCCAAACCCCGTGTTTTTTACCATTTAAAAACATCCCTTCTAAAACGATGTTTTTATCTTGATCGTACTGTCGATACTCACCGTGATTCACTTGCTTTCCGTCTTTTGTTTCTTTTTGGAAACACGTCTGATCCCCCTTAAAACGATACGGCCAATCCACGCTCCCACCCTCACGACACGGCCGTGTGATTGCGCAGGCGGATATCAGAAGTAATGTTGCCCCCAAAGCCGTTTTTCCATACACTGTTCGCCAAATGAACCCGTTCATAAATTCTTTTAAAGTCTAAGCTTGTTTTGATGAGATAGAAATTAGAAATTAACGAATTGAACTTAAAATGGTGTTCTACACAGCTATATCAACCTCAAGGAGCGCGTCCGATGAAAATCTATGACCTTTCGCCTACCATTGATGAATCCATCGCTGTTTTTCCGGGTGACACCCCCTTTCAAAGAAAGACCGTTTTAGACATTCAGAATCAAGACGCCATCGGGCTTTCTTCTATTGAAAGTACCGTGCACCTAGGCTCCCACACGGATGCTCCTAACCACTGCCACCCAAAAGGACCTGGAATCGATCAACGATCCCTAGACTTTTATCTAGGCCCCGCACAAGTCATTGAAGTGCTTGAACTTGGTCCGTTTGGAAGAATCACTCCAGAGCACTTGAAACCCATTCATGCCCCCCGAGTGCTTTTCAAAACTAAATCCTTTCCTAATCCGTACCAATGGAAAGAAGACTTTAACGCCCTTTCTCCTGAACTCATCCATGCGCTTAACAAAGAGGGGGTCCATCTCGTTGGGATCGACACGCCTTCCATTGATCTTGCAAACGATAAGATTCTTAAGACCCATTTAGCTGTGTATGAAAATGACATGGCCATCCTCGAAGGGATTGTCTTAGACGACGTCCCTGAAGGCGTCTTCGAGCTGATTGCCCTTCCCCTAAAACTCAAAGATGCTGACGCATCACCCGTAAGAGCCATTCTGATAGATCGAGGAGACAGGTCTTATGCTTCCTAAAAGCCCCACTTCTTTAGAACCTAACCCTCAGACTCCCGCCGCCCGTGATCAGTTTTGGATCCCTCAAAACACCACTTACCTCTGTGGACACTCTTTGGGTCTTCAGCCCAAATCCGCTGCCTCACATGTCGATCAGATTTTATCAACATGGAAAACATCTGGTATCGAAGGATTTTTTGAAGGAACGCCCAGCTGGATGCAGCTTGGTTCAACGACGAAATCTCTTTTAGCACCCATCGTAGGAGCCAAAGACGAAGAAGTGGTGGTCATGAACGCCTTAACCGTTAACCTCCACCTTCTGTTGTCCCATTTTTATCAACCGACTTCCGAGCGAACAAAAATCCTAATCGCAGAAAAAGCATTTCCTTCAGACCAATATGCCTGTGCCTCCCATATTCGATCAAGAGGGCTAGATCCTGATCAAAACCTGATTCGAGTGCCTCATGCGAAATGGCTAGAAACACTTGATGAGCATCATCAATCCATACAGCTAGTGCTTGTTGAGTATCCTCACTATCTTACTGGCGAAGTTTATGACTTAAAGGCCATCACTCAGAAAGCGCATCAAATCGGTGCCTTGGTTGGAGGTGACTGTGCACATGGAGTTGGTAATTTGGAACTTAAGCTCCATGATTGGGAAATAGATTTTGCGGTATGGTGTCATTATAAATTCATGAACTCTGGACCCGGCGCCATTGGAGGTGCCTTCATCCATCAAAATCACCTTCAAAAACATCCAAAAGGACGACTTGA
>CAYLWK010000095.1:0-3954 GCA_964387255.1 uncultured Oligoflexia bacterium | reverse complement strand
CGAAGGGACTTGCAAAGGTCAGCGCAGGCATGGGGGGATTAATTCTTTTGCTTCAACCTGTGCTTGCTACTGGGATGGGGAGTCTTTTTTTTAATGAGCGATTAACATATATTCAACTGCTGGGTGCGATCCTCACACTTTTTGGCATTTTCTTAGGTAGCCACAGAGCGTCAAAGTAGAAAAACACATCTTGCACAGCGGTATGCTTGGATTTTTCTTAAAATTTCCACCTCAATGGCCGAGGGGTACTTCGTCATGAGTGCAAAAAAAAATTCGAAAAAAGTAAATCGTTCCAAGAAAAAAGTTACCCGCAAAACAACGAGAAAGCCTGCTCGTAAACGTGGAAAAGTGAAAAAAAGCTCTTCTTCTTCGTCACGGCGAGCTAAGAGTGTTTCTAAGGTGTCCAAAACAAGGCGAGCCAAATCTTCGTCGCGACAGCCGTGGATGGAGATGACTCAGAAGCCTGAGTTTTGGTTGCCTGCTGTGTTTGGTATTTTAGCAGTGATTGTTTTTGTGCTTTGGATGAGTGGGAAATATGAACCTCAGTCAGCGCAACTCAGTTCGGCTTCTCGGAATGCCCTTGGAAGGTATGTCGCCTACACCTTCACTGGAGGCGTTGAGCAAGAGAAAAAAAAAAGCCTTTTTTTTAAAGAAAGATTTTGAAAAAGCTAAACGGAAAAGTTTGCCTTCACGTATTTCATTTTGGAGCCGTCAGGTTCAAAAAAATCCATCTCAATTTTTAAAGCAATGGAAAAGCGCTTCAGCTCCCCAAGCTCCAGAAATAAAAGATCAAGCTCCTTTGATTCCCGATCAATTTAACTGTACGACCTATGTTGAAACAATTGCTGCTTTAGCCAGATCAAATTCAGCAAACGACTTTTTTCCTGAGCTAAAAAAGATTCGCTACCGTAATGGAAGGGCAACCTTTGGTTCTAGAAATCATTTTCCTTCTGGAGATTGGATTCCAAATAATGTGACCGCTGGGTTGTTGAATGACATCACTCAGTCTGTTGCAAAAAAAGCAGAACTTGAAGTGGCTTTTCAAGAAAAAACTATCATGAGAAAACGTTGGATAGATCGTCAACTGAATAAAGGAAGAATTTCTCGGGGACTTGCTACTTTTGTGAAGAGCTACTGGAAAGAAGAAGTGCCTGTCAAGCTTCCCTATATCGGATTGGATCAGTTTGATTCAGTGAAGAAACACATCCCTCAAGGAACCGTTTTGAACGTCGTGAGACAAAGTAAATCGGATTACGATGTTTTAATTTCTCACCAAGGGTTCATCATTCGAAGTGGGGATCAGGTTTATTTTCGACACGCATCGATTGACGGAAAAGTTAAAACAGTGTCGTTAGATCGGTATTTAAAAGCTCAATCCAATGAAGACTGGAAAGTGGTTGGGTTTAATTTAAATCAGTTTAAATAACTCAAATTTAAGATCTTCTTTTCAGAACTTTTTTTTTATGAGAGCGTCTTGCCTATGAGTCGCTCTCTTGCACTTTCCTTGCTTCGGAATTACCAACCGTATGAAGACGCAGATCGCCAAGCGATGCTTCGAACAGCTCATTTTATTGAAGCAAATCCAGAGTGTTTTCATCGAACTTTGAAAAAAGGGCATGTCACGGGGGCAGCTTGGATATTAAATGGCACACATGAAAAAATTTTACTTTGCCATCATCGAAAGCTCAATCAATGGCTTCAGTTAGGAGGTCATGCGGATGGTGAATCAGATGTGTTACAGGTAGCCCATCGAGAAGCCATCGAAGAATCGGGAATTGATTCAGTTCAACCTTTAAGTTCAGAGCTTTTTGACGTCGATGTGCATTTCATCCCCCCACGAAAAAATGAGCCCGCTCATTTTCACTATGATTTTCGATTTTTGTTCCATTCACCTCATACTGAGGCAGTAAAGGTGTCGAATGAATCGATCGCATTAGAATGGTTTTCCTTCGACCACCCAAAGTTTGCCACAGTCGATGCGTCCGTTCAGCGGATGCTGCGTAAAACAAAGCCTTTTTTGGAGGCTAAAATGTTAAGAAAAAATGGGTCTTTTTCGACACAACCAAAGCTTTAATCTAAGCCCCTAAAATTCCAATTCATTTCAAGGTCATCCTTTTATATACGGTATGATTCTTTCTGAAAAAAATAATGCAAAGCATTAGAATAGAAGTAAGCCGTTTTGTTGTTCGTTTTGGGGGTTTTGGGGATATGAGTCATCAAAAGCTGAGACTGACTGTCCGATTTTTAAGTCTTCAATGGATTTTGTTGGGGTTCGGATTGATCGGATGTTCTTCTGAGATGTTTTTTGGAAGCGAAGTGGTTCGTGACGCCAAGAAAGTCTCGATCACAGTGCCTAGGTTTCGAATGGCGCTTCTTCAAGATCACCCACTTTCCTCTGACATTGTTCCCGCAGCGAGTGGCTCAAGGTTCCAGCCGGTGGTTCGACGAAAAAAAGCGGAAGGTGGTGAGTCCCACACGTGTTGGATTATTCAACACAATGTTCGAGATCATAAAACACTTGCATGCACTGGAAGAGGTGATTTTGGTCAGCTTGGGATCAATCCTGAGAATACCGCTATCCTTAACTGGATGCCGAGTAGCGCTTGGCCTGATCGCAGAGGAACAGTTAATTGGGTCACTTCAAGTGGCGTGGAAGAGATCGCCCGAGCAAGAACTGATCAAGAAATTCTACTCGTTGCAGCTGGAGGGCATTCTACATGTGTGATTTTTGGGGGCGGGCTAGAATCTAATTACGAATCAAATCAAGCTTATTGCTTTGGTGATAACCGAAACGGACAATTGGGGATCAATCAGACAGAAGACGTTCAGTCAAATGGACAAAGACACGCAGTTGAAAAAGTTCATGTCCCAAGATTGGTTGTTGATGGAAACGGAAATCCTTTGACAGGGGTACGAGACATTTCTATCAGTAGGACGCATACGTGCTTTCTTCACACTCCCGCACAACATCCCGAAGGAATGATCTCGTGTGCTGGAAGACAGGATCAAGGTCAGATGGGAGTCAGTGCAAATCTTTTAAGTGAGCTAAACCTGACGGGTGCATCAACTCCAGTCTACTGTTCAGGCTGTGACGGTACCGTTTCGAATCGCGTGTTTCCTTTTGCGATTCCAGTAGCCTTTGTGGACCCCGGAGGAAGTATTCTGGGCGAGTTCAATCAAGCGGCTGATCTCAGTGTAGGAGAAGGGTTTAGTTGCGCCTTATTTGCAAATAGCGCCATGGATGAAACGCGTCTTTTTTGTATGGGTGCGCGGTCACGATTCCAGGCAGGTCCCGTTTCAAGTGGAGTGACAGAATCCGACTGTGGGCTTCGTTTAAATCAACTTCCTACAGAGTGTTCAGGATATGCCAATCCTATTCGGTGGTTAGTTCCTGGTGTCCAACAGGGAACGCAACTTCTCCCTATTCCTAGAGCGTTGGTTGTGGAGTCTGGCCTTGATCACTCTTGCGCGATTGTCTTTGGAGATCCATTAATATCATTTCAGCAAAACACAGTTTATTGTTGGGGCGGACATCAATCCAACCAAACCGGAAAGCTAATTGAGAGTCCCAATGATGGAGTCCCAAATTCGATCGATCAGTTTAACAGTAACGGAGGAAGCAACATAACACCTGGATTCAGGCAACTGCATGTCGGTGATAAAAATTCGTGTGCTTTACAGCATCATTCAAACTATAATTCTAAAAGCGTCGTGTGCTATGGTGAAACGCTCAATGGATTTGATCTCTCAACAGGTGAATGGGGACATGGTCAATACGTTTCTAGATCGGGAAACTTTAGAAACAATCCTAGAATACAACCAGACCAAGTGGAAGGACAAAGCAGCCATCCGTTAGGTTCCAGTCAGTTTCATCAATTTTTATTTTCAGATACGTCTTTCACGGATGACATCCATATGCTCGTGGGAGGTGATCAGCACTATTTAGTGAAAACG
>CAYLWK010000094.1:0-3632 GCA_964387255.1 uncultured Oligoflexia bacterium | reverse complement strand
CAAGTTTCGTTGAACGGACAGCGGTTTCAATCGTTCCATGTCCTGACATCATGATCACGGTAGTAGAAGGGAATGATTTTTTTATCTGAGAGAGGACTTCAATGCCATCCATCTCCTCCATCCAGATATCTAAAAGCACCATCTGTGGTGATTCGACTTCAATTAGCTTAAGACCAGTTTCCCCAGTTTCAGCTGTGAAAACAGTATAGCCCTCATCCTCAAGGACGCCTCTTAGCGACTTTAAAATACTGATCTCATCATCAATGATTAAGATTTTGGTTTTCATAAGATGCTGTCCATTTTGGTTTTGTCACGGCTTTCACATGGGTTGGGAGTTCTATCCAAAACTTTGTGCCATTGCCCAGTTGAGATGTCACACGAATAAATCCATTATGATCATTTACAATTCTCTTTGCAATCGCCAAACCCAAACCCGACCCTTCCTTTTTGGTCGAGAAATACGGCTCAAACACACGAGAGCGAATTGATTCTTTCATGCCTGGACCATTGTCTTCAACTGAGACAAGCGCAATGTTAAGGCGATCGTGATAATGGGATTCAATCCGAATCCATTTATTCGGTTTTATTTCAGAAGCCGCTTGAATGGCATTTACGGCATTTTCAATCAAATTTCGAATCACGCGTTTCATTTGATCTCGGTCAAACTCAAATCGAGGCATGTCTGGCTGAAGCTCTAGGATGAACTGAATATCAGGGTGTGCTTGAGTATATAGTTTCAATACCTCTAAAATAGATTGATTGATGTCATTTTCCGCAAGCGTGATTGAAGGAAAACGTGCAAAATTAGAAAACTCGTTCACCATTTCTTTTAATTCGTCGGTATGTTTCACGATCGTTTCAGTGCATTCACTCAAAATTTCTCCACTTTTTCCGCCGAGTCCTCTGAAGCGTCTTTGGATTCGTTGCGCAGAGAGTTTGATCGGAGTGAGGGGATTTTTAATCTCATGAGCAATTCGCCTTGCAACCTCACGCCAAGCTACTTCACGCTGAGCCTTGAGCAAATGGGTCATGTCATCGATCACTACTACCGCTCCCCATGACTCTTTTCCTTCATGTAAAAGAGTTACGATGGCTCCTAAGCTTCGAGTGGTGTCTTCTGATTTTAGGGTCCATTGAGTGGTGAGTACTTGGTCCTTAGTCAAGGAAGTGCTGGGGTGAAGAGATTTTTCAATGAGAGGAATCAGTTCATTTCCTCTTGATTTTAGAAACTCTTGAAAAGACCGATCTGGAATTTTTTCAGACACTTCAATGCCAAGCATTCGTGATGCAGCTGGGTTGATTGAAACAACTCGACCTCGATGGTTAACAACAATCACTCCAGCTCCAATATGCTCCAAGATGGCTTCCAGCTGAATTCTTCTTTTTTCTAAGTCTTTTGAAGCTTGAGTGAGTTTGATTTGGTTTTCTTTTAAGTCTCGAGTCATTCGATTGAAAGATCGAATCAATGAAGCGACTTCGTCTTCCCCTGTGACGGGAATTTTTACATCTAGGTTTCCCCCTCCGATAGCTCTAGCACCTCGAGCAAGACGTTCGATAGGAACAGTGAGCTCTCGAGCAAGATAAAGTCCTAACCAAATTGCTACTGCAATGATCACAAGAGTGATTAAAACTAAAATCACAAAATAAGTTGTTTTAATCGGATAACGTAAGGGGTTAGTGAGGCGATAGTCGTCAATGACATTTGCTATTTCATCTACTTTGTTTACTAAGCTGACAGGGATATAAGTGTTTACCACCACCACACCAGTGACAGCATTGGAAACTGGATCAATCACTGGGCTTGAAGCTCGTATTAAATCGCCGTTTTGTAGATGTTGAATGAATGAGATCGATTTCCCCCGAAAAGACTTGCTGAGCGTTTCAAAAGGCACTCGGGGAAAGCGATCCTGATGAATCGATTTGACTTCATCAGTGGCTAAAAGTCGAGGAGCTAACGAATCCGGATAGTATTCCAGTCCACTGACGGCTAAGGCTTTTTGTTTCGAATCAAGCCACTGGTAAATAGCTTGGTTTGATTGTTGAGGGAGATCTGAAGCCAACGTTTTTGCGAAATGCTTCGCCGATTCATCCATGTTTTTATAGTAGGACTGAGTGACGTCTAACGAGGCTTGAAGCGTGTTTTGCACTTTAATAGAAAACCATTTATCAAAACTTGAATTAATGTAAGAAGAGGAAATCACGAAAAGAATCAGTGTTGGGATGATCGAGAACATCAAAAAGGCGGCAACGAGTTTTGTTTTGAGCCTAGCGCCTAAAACACGATTTCGTCGCTCCCAAAATAATTTTCCGACATTTCTGAAAATAAGCCAAAAAAGAGCTATCAGCAGAATAACGTTGATATTCAGGAGTCCAAAAAAGAAAATTGAATTTACGAATGGAAGGGAGTCTGAGACTCGTGAGAGACGGATTTCTAAGAACGTGAGCAACAAAAAAACAATCGAAATCAAACCAATCGCAATGCGCTCGCGTCGTCGTTTTTTAAATTCATGTGGATTCATGGTCGTCTCTTCATCACTATAAAAGGTAATACCTAAGTATTTCTCTTTGCTCCGCAGCTTATCGCATTTGATTAAAAAAATCTGGATTCGATTGCAACCCACCTTTCGTTATATTATGACGAGCAGTATGGCAGATAAAATTACCCCGAGATCAGAAGATTTTCCTCAATGGTATCAAGACGTTGTTTTGCAAGCGAAGCTTGCCGATCATTCACCCGTCAAAGGATGCATGGTCATTCGACCTAATGGGTACTCCATTTGGGAGGCCATCCGAAACGACTTGGATGATCGAATCAAGCAAGAGGGCGTTCGCAATGCGTATTTTCCACTTTTCATCCCTGAGAGTTTTATTCAAAAGGAAGCGGATCACGTTGAGGGGTTTGCGCCTCAGGTGGCGGTCGTGACCCATGCAGGAGCAAAGGATCTGGATGAGCGCCTTATCGTTCGTCCGACTTCCGAAACGATCATCAACAGCATGTTTTCTAAATGGATTCAGTCGTATCGAGATTTGCCACTTTTAATGAATCAGTGGGCAAATGTTGTACGTTGGGAAATGCGAACTCGTTTATTTTTAAGGACCACTGAGTTTTTATGGCAAGAGGGGCACACGTGTCATGCCACTCATGAAGAAGCTGAAGCATTTACTCAAAGGATGTTGTCTGTCTACCAAAAGCTAGCAGAAGAGACGCTGGCGATGCCTGTGATTGCTGGAATGAAAACAGAAGCAGAAAAGTTTGCCGGTGCTCTACGTACTTACAGTATTGAAGCCATGATGCAAGACCGTCGTGCCTTACAAGCAGGTACGAGTCACAATCTTTCGACTCATTTTGCAAAAGCGTTTGAGACTCAGTTTCTTTCAAAAGAAGGAAAGCTTCAGCCCGTCCATCAAACAAGCTGGGGTGTTTCAACTCGTTTGATCGGAGGGATGATCATGACTCATTCAGACGATCAAGGTCTTGTTTTGCCCCCTCGGTTGGCCGATAGGCAAGTCGTTGTGATCCCAATTTTCACTAAAAATCAAGAATCCAACGACAAGGTGAAAAAAGCAGCGATGAAGCTCACAGAAGAAATTGAAAAGACACAGTTACCTAGTGCCTGGCATCAGAGAGTTCG
>CAYLWK010000093.1:0-2898 GCA_964387255.1 uncultured Oligoflexia bacterium | reverse complement strand
TTTAATGATCTTTGCCACTTACTTAAATAGTGGCGGACCCGACAGGGTTCGAACCTGTGACCTCCAGATTCGTAGTCTGGCACTCTAATCCAGCTGAGCTACGGGTCCACACAGTGCGCCATTGAATAACGCTAAACTCGACTAACCTTCTCGTATCTTTTTTTTTAGATCCAGGCAAGAGAGCTTTGTGATTAGGTTAGAAACCTTTTTCATTTATCGGTCGCTACAATCAATATCAGCTTCTGCTAACTGGTGCGCCGGAATGATTGATTCGCTGATCTGAGAGGTGTTATCCGAGTAAATTTGAGTATGACAAGCCCAAGAGGCTGACTTATTCAGACTGATTTTAAGTTCTGCGATGGAGTCAGCGATGGTCACTTGCTGTGTTTTTGAGAGTGATTTAGGTTTTTTGAGACGCTCTTCAGCGTTGGAATCAGTCTGTGAATCGTCCATCGGCCTTATCGACTCTAAATAGTAGCGGCTGGCCTCGGTGTCTTTAATTAACTGGCTCATCAAGATAAACCGTTCTTTTAAGTCTTGCTTCAAAAATCCAATCTCTTTGCGGTAGCGATTCTCAAACGAAGTGATCTTCTGAGCTGCATTCATCCATTCATGTTGGAAAATTGGACTGTGCTGAATGACAGCATTTGCTGCGGGAGCCATCGGGAGTGTGGGCTGATAGGGTTGAAGTGGAGTTTCAATGACTTGATAGGGACCTTCTTTCTGGGAAGGCGACGCTTCTTCGTTATTTGATTTCAAAACAAGTCTTTTTTGGATCAACTCGATGATAAATTTGATTTCATCATCAATGATCTGCAGTGACTGCACGGTGAGGCCAAACTGTGCTTTTCTCCAGACTGAACGTTCTTTTTCGGTGGTTGTTTCAGTGAAGCAACGTAAAAGCTTCGTGATGGTTTTAATGTCTTGATCTTTCTGCGCTACAAATCGTCTCAATTTCAGGTTTGGATCATGTGGAGGCACCTCTTTTTCGATGGGACGGAAAACTTGTAAAAGGTATTCCGGCTGTTTTTCGATGCCATCTCTTAAGAACTGAGAAAAAATTTTGGGTTCGTAGAGTCCAAAAAAATCGCCTCCGTCCAAATCTCGGCTGATCACACGAGCGACGTCTCCACGAGCCTGGGCCTGTGCGATTTTCTCACCTAAGGACCAAAAGTAAGCATCCTCAGACTCTTGCGGCACTTGAGCTGAATCTACACCTGGCTCTTTTGCTTGGGATAGGGGTTTGTCGAAAATTAAAAACAAACTTGGAACCGTAAGAAATTGCTTCAAGATGATTCGTTCTGAATGAAGGCAATGCAGAGTCTGTGACGGCTCAGCAAACTCAGTTGCATGTGAGATTTCACATCCAAAACTGAGAAGAAAAACTAAAAGCGTGATTTTTCTCAGTTGGGCCTTAGGTAGTTGCAAGGCAGCATCCTGAGCTTGATCAGATGCGCCTCCCCAGTCATTCAATTTCATTTTACACCCTGATGCTTTGGGAGCTACCAAGATGAAGTTTTTTTGTCAAATACTAAAGGGGCACGAAGGCGCTGGGTTTTATTTTTCTTTGATTAAGTCGTGAGTGACTGGCCAGCTTTTAAAAAAATCCGAATCGCTGCGAAGAGTAAGAGGGCTTTAAACAAAAAGAAAAACGCCTTTTCTGGGAGGCGTTCCAGTGTTTTCACTCCTAAGTGAGTCCCTCCGATGGCAGCTAAGCACAAAAGTGTGATGAGTAAAAAATGATCAAGGTAGGGAAAGCCAATCCACAAAAAGGCGGGAAGTTTTAGAAAATGAGTGAATAGTTGAAAGGCTGCTTTCGTTGCAACAACCTCTTTTTTATTGAAGTCAGGACGTAGAAAAAACGGAGCTAAAAATGGTCCCACAGCTCCCACAAACAAACTTAAAAACCCTGCGATCACTCCCACCGCAATAAAGCCACTGTCAGGGATCTTCAAGGGAGGAAGTTTTTTAGGTTTGAAGACAGAATAAAGAATCATGGTTCCAATCAAAAACAATGGAATTGCGGGCTCGTCGAGACTTCTAAAAAACCAAGCAGATCCCGCAGCTCCAAAGCAAGCTCCGAGTGCGTATTGTTTCCACAAGCCCCATCGCACATGGTTGCGGATTAAGAGGGTTCGAGTCGAATTACTCACCAGCTGGATCACCCCATGTATCGGAACAATCCAAGGAAAAGGAATAAAAAAAGTCAGGATTCCAAGTAAGGTGACTCCACCTCCCATGCCAATCATTCCTGAAATTGCAGCTGTGAGGGCGGTGGAGAGGATAAGAATCAATGCAGTTGATTCTGAGATCCATTCAAAAGATTCCATCAATTCTCCTTCCGAGGTGTGATACCGTCAAATCCTATGATGATGACTGAGGGACTTTTATTTTTAGCGGGTTGTTTTCTAGCGGTCACGGTTTATTTTTTGATCACGCGAAAACGCTTTAAACGACTCGTTGAGCTCGAATATTTAAATGGAACCCTGAACCAAAATTTGATTGAAGCAAAGCAGAATCAAGACCGCCTGACTGAGAAAAATCAAACCCTCCTTCAAGAAAACCAAACTCTCAAAGAAGCAGAGATTCGACTCGAAGAAAAACTGAGTGCGATTGAATCCGCTCAAGCTACTTTAAAATCTCAATTTCAAGCTCTTTCCAGTGAAGCTTTGAAGAGTAACAACCAATCTTTTTTAGATTTAGCAAAAAATGTTCTTGAACAGTTTCATCATAAAGCCACGCATGAGCTGTCTCAGAAGCATCAGGCTTTTGATCAGTTGGTCAAACCGATCAATGAAACTTTAAATCAATTTGATCATAAGCTCAGTGATTTAGAGAAAAACCGAGTGGGGGCTTATGAGGGAATCAAACAGCAAATTCAATCTTTGCTTGAAACCC
>CAYLWK010000092.1:0-2907 GCA_964387255.1 uncultured Oligoflexia bacterium | reverse complement strand
ACTAAAGCGTTTTTCATGAAAGGCCTGGTCAGCTTGACCGATCCGCTTATGAAGTTCTTGATCCAAAGGGCTGTCGAATTGAAGTCCCTCGGGTGTGATCTGCCCATAGGTCTGCTGCACCATTCCTAAAGAAATGAAGAGCACCCACGTTAATTGCTTCCACTGCTTTGAATCTAACCCTTGTTTAAACAGCTTTATGACTTTCATGGCACCTCCTCGCTGGGAATGGTTCGAGCTGAGTCTCTGAAGTCTCATCACCCACAAGGTGCTCCTCACCATTACGTTTTTTAAAATTAAAGTCAACGATTGACTGAAACGGTAATTCCTCATGGGATCGAAGCCGTTATTTGGGAATCAACTTTGGAAGGGAAAGTTAACCCAACGACTCAACAAACTCAGTATAACGCTTTGAGTCCATCAATGAGTCGAGCTCCTCTGGATTTTGAAGTTCAAGCTTCGCGATCCAACCTTGATCATACGGGCTTTCATTGATGCTGGAAGGGGTGTCATTCAATGATTCGTTCACTTCAATGACTTTTCCTGAAACCGGAGAATAAAGGTCTGATACTGCTTTGATGCTCTCAACGACTCCAAATGATTCTTTCACGCCCAGTGTTCGATCCGCTTCGGGCAGCTCCACAAAAACCACTTCTCCGAGCGCACTTTGAGCGTGATCAGTGATTCCAATGGTCACTGTGTTTCCCTCAACTTTGGCCCACTCATGATCTTCGGTATACTTTAAATCTGAAGGGAAGTTCATTTTTGATCCTTAACCTCTTTATTTTGGATTTACAAACGGGGTTTTTACCACCTTTGCAGGGAAATTGCGATTTCTGATTGAAATCCAGACCTCATTGTCAATTTTTGCTTCATCAATAGCAATGTATCCAATTCCAATAGGCTCATTTAAACTTGGAGAAAGGGTTCCACTCGTGACTTCGCCAATGGGCTGCTCAGAGTGTTTTGATAGAATTAAATAGCCCTTTCTTGGAATCGCTTTTTGCAGCAACTTAAACCCAACAAGTTTTCGAGTCTTCTTTTCTTTCTTTTTTTCCTCAAGCGCCTTTCTGCCAACAAAGTCAGAGGGTTTATCAAAAGAGACTACCCAGCCCAGTCCAGCCTCCAAGGGATGTGTTTGCAAGGAAATTTCATTGCCGTAAAGTGGGTACTTCATTTCTAGTCGAAGCGTGTCACGAGCTCCTAAGCCAATTGCCTGAATTCCATCAGACGTTCCTGCGCTCAAAATGGCACTCCATGCCTTAGAGGCACTTTCGTTTTTTAAATAAATCTCAACGCCCTCTTCACCTGTGTAGCCTGTTCGTGCTACCCAAACTTCAGAGGCACCAAAAAGAGATGCGGGTTCAATCGTAAAGCGCTTAAGATTTTTAAAATCTTTCCCCGTTGCTTTTTTTAGAATATCAAACGACTTGGGACCCTGAATGGCGATTTGACTCCATTGATCGCTTTCATTTTTAATCTCAAATTTTAGTTGGCCTGTTTTTTCTCTAAACTGACTCGCTACTTCTTGCAAATGGCGGTCATCTTTGTCGCAATTTGAAGCATTGACGACTAATAAAAAAGCGTTCTCTTCAGTGCGATACACAATCAAGTCATCTACAATGCCTCCCGACTCAACACACATCACTGTGTATATGGCTTGATGAAGTGGCATTCTGGAAATCCACTGGGTTAGAGCAAAATCTAAAAATGCTGGGGCATCTTCACCTCTTACCCAAATTTCACCCATATGGCTCACATCAAATAATCCACAAGCAGTTCGGCACGCGAGATGCTCTTGATTGATTCCAGCCGTGTAATGAACTGGCATCTCCCAGCCTCCAAAATCGATGAGTTTGGCCGATTGGTTTACGTGGTCATCATAAAGCGCTGTTCGTTTCAAAGACTTTGTCATTTTTCATCCTCGTTCTTCAATGCTGCTTTTAGAGTATTTTCTAATAACAAGTGAATCGTCATTGGGCCAATTCCGCCAGGCACGGGTGTGATGGCGGCAGCTTGTTGAGACACCAGTTCTTCATCGACATCGCCGCAAAGTGTGCCATCTTTCAACCGATGAATGCCTACATCTACCACTGTTGCCCCTGGCTTCACATCTTCTTTTTGGATGAGCTTCGGCTGGCCCGCTGCTGCAACCAGAAGATCTGCCTGTTTTGTAAATGTGCTTAAGGGTTGACTCTTTCGATGACAGTGAATCAACGTCATGTTTTTCTGTAAGAGCAGTTGAGCAATAGGCTTACCTACAATCGAGCTTCTTCCTACCACACAGGCCGTTTTTCCTTCAAACTTGAAATTATAAAACTCTAAAAGACGGATGATCCCAAGTGGAGTACAGGACACCAATTGAGGAAATCCCAGAGCAAGAGAACCTACATTATAAGGATGAAATCCGTCGACATCTTTACCAGGAGAAACCCAGCTCAAGACTTGACTTTCTTCAAACTGAGGTGGCAACGGACGTTGAATCAAAATCCCGTCAGTTTTGGGGTCTTGATTTAAATAATCAATCATTTTTAAAACTTTTTTTGGATCGGTACTTTCAACAAAGTGAATGGTTTCGCTTTCAAATCCAAGGCGTTTTGCAGCTTCCGCTTTTTTTTGCACATAAATCTTGCTTGCAGGATCCTCACCAACGATCACTACTGCAAGCTTAGGTTTTCGGCGGGTTCTTTCTAAAAATGCCGCTGTTTGTTCCGTAAGCGATGATTTTATTTCTTCAATGACAGGTTTTGCTGTGAGTCGTTTCGCCATCAAATCGATTCCATTAATTCTATTCTCAATTCAGGAAAAATTTGCCTAGTTCCTGCTAATTTAATTTTCCACCTTTCTAGCTCAGATTGAAAATCAACAACAGTGAAAAATATCGAGTTAAAGTTAAATTAAAAAAGATAA